>JAHFTY010000204.1 GCA_023265365.1 Acidobacteriota bacterium | reverse complement strand
CGGTGTAGTCGTAGACCTCGTGCTCCTTCAGAAAGCCATCCAGTTCGTATCGGGACTCAATACCGAGTAGGCGGCGTAGTTGATACCCCGTGATTCGACGTTGGCGATATGCCTCCAGGGCGATCGCTTCCAACGGATGACTCTTCGGCGCTGTTGTCCATCAGGGCTTCTCCCGCCGTGTCTTCTCGATTCCGTCGAGCAACTTCAGGATCTGCTTGAAGATCTCGGTCACCCGCGCCCGGGCGCGGCGGTATCGCAGATAGTGCTCACTGTTGGCCCGAACTCGATCCAGTTTCTCCGGAGGAATCGCCATCAGGCGCGTTTTCCCCTGATGACTCCATAAAGGCCGGCCGTCTCTGACGAGAAGTGGCAATTCGCTACCACTTTGGAGGATCGAGGTATTAATCCCTTCACGATCCGGTCATCCGGTGAAAAATCGATGAGACCCACGTTCCACGTGCGTTTGAGAATTGACACGGTGCGGGACCCCCACCTAATATTTTGAACGTCTCCCCCCCCCAATATTTCTCGAATCGTGGAGCTTTTCATGAGTCATGTCACAGAGCAGCCGACGCAGTCTCAGGTCGCCGAAGGTAAGTACGTCTATTGCATCATCAAGTCGAAAGAACCGCGCTCATTCGGCGGTATGGGTATCGGCTCGAGAAGCGACGACGTTTACACCGTGCACTACGAGGATCTGGCTGCCGTCGTTTCGAACACCCCGATCATGGTCTACGATCCCACGCGGGAGAATGTGCTCGCTCATGAGCAGGTCAACGAAACCGTGATGAGGGAGTTCACCGTTTTGCCGATGGCCTTCGGCGCGCTGTTCCGCACCGAGCAGGACATCGTCGAATTGCTCCGCGGCACGGGCGATGCGCTCCGCGACGTATTCACCAAGATGGAAGGCAAACTCGAATTCGGCCTCAAAGTGAACTGGGATCGCGACAGGGTCATTGCGGAGATCGAAAAGCAGAACGAGGAAATCCGGAACCTCAAGGAACAGATCACCGCGCGTTCCGGCTCAACCTACTTTGCCAGAATGCAGCTGGGCCGGCTCGTTGAAGCCGCGCTGGCCGAACAGGCCGACGCGTATGTGCGCGAAATTTACGCTGACCTGCGCAACACGGCAGTGGCATCACGCGCCAACAAGACCATCGGCGACAAGATGATCATGAACGCGGCGTTCCTGGTGGAACGCGATCGTGAATCCGATTTCGATCAGCAGGTCAAGGCGATCGCGGCCCGCTACGAAGGCAAGCTCTCCTTCAAGTACAGCGGCCCCTGGCCACCGTACAACTTCGTCCATATCCGGCTGAAGCTCGAGCGCGGCGAGGCGGTCGGCGAATAATGTTTCTGGGCACTCCTTACCTTTTCTTCGGAGGCAAAGGCGGCGTCGGCAAAACCACCTGTGCCTGTTCGACCGCACTGGCGCTGCTGGACGCGGCGAAACCCGGCGACCGGATTCTCCTGTTTTCGACCGACCCCGCGCACTCGCTCTCGGACAGCCTCGATGTTGCGGTCGGCAACCAGGTCCGCCGCGTTGCGGAAAAGAAGGGGGCCGTTGTCGAGGCCTGGGAAATGGACGCCCCGGCCGCTCTCGAAGCCTTCAAGGCGCGGCACCGGTCGATCCTTGCCGAGATTGCGAACCGCGGCACGATGCTCGACGACGCGGACATCAACGACCTGCTGAATCTCTCCTTGCCGGGCATGGACGAAGTCATGGCGCTCTTCGAACTGAGCGAGTTCGACCGCGCGGGCCGCTACACCCGGGTTGTGGTCGATACCGCGCCCTCCGGCCACACCAGCCGGCTGCTCGAACTCCCGGACGTTTTCGAACTCTGGATCGCCGCGCTCGACCGCATGTCCGAAAAACACCGCTACATGGTGTCGCAGATTGCGCGCCTGCCGATGCGCAACGATCCGGTGGAAACCTTTCTCACCGACATGACCGGACGGGTGAAGCGTGTTCGCCGGATTCTCTTCGCTTCGGAACAATCTTCCTTTCTGCTCGTGACGATCCCCGAAGCCATGGCCGTGGAAGAAACGACGCGCTACCTCGCCCTGCTTCAAAGCCGCCGGGTGCCGGTCACCCACGTGATCACGAACCGCGTGGAGAGCGTCCACAACAAGTGTGAATACTGCGCCGCGCGGGTTGCGGCTCAGCGTCCGCACCTGGATCGTATTGGGGAGGCGTTCGGCGCTCTGGCGCAGATCCACGTCCCGGTGCTTTCCGGCGAGGTCCGGGGCATGGAATCGCTCCGCGACTATTCCGGCCTGCTGTGGACACCTTCGGGGCGGGCCCGGGTCCCGCTTCCGGTCGTAAAAAAGGTGTCAGGCACCACTGACACCGGATTCGGCGCGATTCTCCAACCCCGTCGCGTGATGATCATCGGCGGTAAAGGCGGCGTCGGTAAAACGACGACGGCCGCGGCACTTGCGGTTCAACTGGCGGAACGGCATCCCGACCGGCGTTTTCTCGTGTTCTCCACCGATCCCGCCCATTCGCTATCCGACAGCTTCAACGAGCCGATTGGAGAGTTCAAAGCCGGCGTGTCCGGATTCCCGAATCTGGATGCGATCGAGATCAACGCGACCGCCAGATTCGACGAGTTGAAGAACCGGTACAGAAAATGGATCGAGGAGATTTACACTTCGCTGACAGGCGGCGCCAACTGGGAAGTCCAGTTCGATCGAGAGGCAATGCAGGAACTGATATCGCTCGCCCCTCCGGGAATCGACGAGATTGCCGCGCTGAGTGCCGTCAGCAATTTCCTGGAGAAGGACAGCTACGCTTCCGTCGTTCTGGATACCGCGCCAACCGGCCATTTGCTGCGATTCCTCGAACTCCCGAACATTGCACTCGAGTGGGTTCGAACGTTTCTGAGACTTTTGCTAAAGTATCGTGAACTGGTGACGTCCTCGGAGGTCGCGCACGAATTGATCACGCTGTCCAGGAACATTAAACGGGTGATCGCCATTTTGACGAATCCGAAGGACTGTGAATTCCTGGCCGTCGCCATTCCGGAACGCATGAGTTTGCTGGAAACGGCGAGACTGGTGGAAGGCATCGAGAAGCTGCATGTGGATTTCGGACAGGTCATTATCAACAACGCAATTCCGGAATCCGCCGCGAACAATTGCGCCTTTTGCGCCTCCCGGCGCGCGTCGCAGCAGAAGCATGTCGAAGCCTTTCGAAAGAAATTCGCCGCGAGCGCGCGGCTATGGATCGCTCCGCAACGTCCCGCGGAAGTCCGAGGGCATGCGATGTTGAAGCACTATTTCATGAGCTGGAACGAACTCGCCGCTGCCCGCAGGAAGGCCGTGCGAAGTGAAGGCTGATCCGAAAACCAGCGCCGTTTACCTCTACGCTATCGGACGCCAGGCCGAGTTGCGCAAGCTGCTTTCCGGCGGCGCGGTTCCAGCCGCGCTGGAAGACGGGACCTCGGTCGCGCTCGTCACGGAGGGCGACCTTGCGGCGGTCGTCAGCGAAGTTCCTCTTTCGCGATTCGGCGAAGAACGATTCGAGCAGCAACTGAAAAGTCCCGCCTGGGCCGCCGACAAGCTGATGCGTCACGAAAAACTTGCGGAATACTTCTCCTCGAAAATGTGCGTCGTGCCGCTGCACTTCGGCGTGATGTACTCCACCCCGGAACGGATTCGTGAAATGCTGGCGGCGAGGAAGGAGCGGATGATCCAGATTCTCGATCGTTTGAACGGCCGGGAAGAATGGGGACTCAACATCCACGCCGACAGAGAAACGCTCTTCGAACACATGACGGAACTCAGCCCCAAACTCGCGGAAATGCAGAAAAGAGCCAAAGCGTCCTCACCCGGACAGGCGTACCTGCTGGGCAGGAAACTGGAGGGACTGAAGGCCGCGGAGAGCAAAACCGAAATCAAAAGAGTCGCGCTCGAGATCCGGAATGCGCTGGCCGCCGAATCCACCGATGTGAAGGATCTTCCGGTCCGCGAACATGAGCTGAAACAAACGCCCGCGGTTGTCGGAAAGCTGTCGTTCCTCGTTGATCGCAAGAAGTTGAAAATTTTTCAAAAGACCGCTGAGAAGGAGGCCGCACAGTTCGCCGGTTTCGGATTCGGCCTGGAACTGACGGGACCGTGGCCACCATACAATTTCTCCGAGTGAGGATTTGAAATGATCACGAACGACAACAAGGGCGATGCGATTCTCTCCGGCTTCCAGGACGACGAACTGTCCGTTTTCGAGATGCTCGACCACATCCTCGCCAAAGGCGTGGTGATCTCCGGAGAAATCACGATCTCTGTCGCCGACATCGATCTGGTCTACCTCGGAGTCAACGTGCTCGCCGGTTCCATCGACACGATCCAGCAAATTCTGCAGGCGCGCGACGCCGGAAAATGAGTTTGTACGTCTACTGCGTGACGGATGAACCCGATTCCGACACGCCGCTTCCGCCGGGCTTGCAGGAGCGGATGCCCCGAATCGTTTCGGAAGGGCTCCTGAACGCGGCAGTCAGCGATTTCGACGGGAAGGACTTGACGCCCGCCAAGGAGAATATTTTCGCGCACGAACGTGTGATCGAAGCCTTCATGGATCGATCAACTCCGCTGCCGTTCAGGTTCGGAACCGTCGTGGCCGAAGCGACGCTCCGAGAATTTCTCGACAAGAGCGCGCCGGTCCTTCTGGCCGATCTGGAGAAGGTCCGAGGCTGTGTCGAGATGGGAGTGAAGGTCATGTTTGCCGCGCCCGCTGAAACCGGCGCCTACCGTTCGGGGACCGAGTTCCTGAAGGCGAAACGCCGGCTGCAGGACTTTCAGAGGGAAACGGCAGGCTGGGTGGAAGCCGGCATGGAAGGGCTAATTCGGCTAACGGAGGTCAGTTTTGTGCCGATATCGACGAAAAACATCGTGACGATCGCGCACCTGGTACTTCGTGACCACCTGAATGAGTACAAATCTCACATCGAAGCCTTGGTTCTCGAGCGTACCGACTGCGCGTTTCTGAGAAGCGGGCCGTGGCCGCCCTATTCGTTCATAACCACGCCCCGCCTGGGTTAGCGCCGAGTCGATCTCCAAAAAAAACTGATAATGGCCATTGCTTTCATGGGCGCCATTTAGGCATAGGTTTTGCGTGCCACAAAAACCGGAAATTTCCGCAACCGCCCCGGAGGAGTTCGTCCGTGAACTCCGGCAGGTTGCGGATTTGCTGCCGAACCGGATCAACATCGATGCACAGTCGGTGGAACAGGGATTGGCGAAACTCGTTCTGACCTTGATCGAGTTTGTCCGGCGCCTGCTGGAGGCGCAGGCGTTGCGGCGCATGGAGGGGACGGATCTCACTCCGGAACAGATCGAGGAATTGGGTCTGGCTTTGATGAAACTCGAAAAGCGGATGAAGGATCTCAAATCCGAGTTCGGGCTCTCCGACGAAGACCTCAACCTGAATCTCGGTCCCATTGGCCGCTTAATGTAGATCTCAAATGTAGTGGCGGTCCATCGGCCGCCGCCGGGAATGGAGTCGTTTTGTCCACTGAACGGTCAGGTTTGATGACGGTGCGTCCTCCGGGGCTGGTCGATGTTCTCGATCGGATTTTGGACAAGGGACTCGTCATTGCAGGCGATATCAAGATCTCGCTGGCGAACGTCGAGTTGCTGACATTGCAGATTCGATTGCTGGTCTGTTCCATCGATAAGGCGGAGCAGATCGGGCTGAACTGGTGGAAGTACGATCGCAATCTTTCTTCATCCGGAAAGACGTTCGAAATCGAGAACAACGAGCTTCGTGAAAGAGTCCATGAGCTGGAGCGCGAGATGAAAGCTCTCGCTGCTTCGGCCACGGCTGCTGGCAGCCGCACCAAGCCCAAGGGCAGGAAATCAGGAAAGTAGGAAGGGGTAGCGCATGGCAGTAGAGAGAGCACCTGGTGGAACCAGTTTAATCGACGCCCTGGACCGTGTTCTGGATAAGGGCATTGTCGTGGACGCCTGGGTCAGAATCTCGCTGGTCGGAATCGATTTGATCACGGTTGAGGCGCGCGTCGTTGTCCCTTCGATCGACACGTACCTGAAGTATGCGGAGGCGGTCGGTATCGCGGGCACCATGTCTCGCTCGGGATTAACGTCCGGCGGAGGCGAAGCGATCGACGAACCGCGCCGCAAGGCCGCGGTTCACGAAGGCGACCGCAAGTAGCGTTTCCCGGTTGTGGATAGCCGATGAAGGAGCAAGCCCGAAGGGCACCGCTTAACGAAAACACCGAACTGGAGCTAGTCGCCGACCTTTTCTATCGCCAGTACGACATTCTGTACCATCTCACGACGCAGATGCTGGCCACGAAGAGTCTGGATGACAAGATCTCCCTCGTTCTGGACGCGGTCACCTCCGAATTGGGTTATGCTCACGCCGCACTGGCGCTGATCGATCCCGACACGGGCGAAATGCGGATGCGGTTGGCGATCGGCTTTCCCGGCGACGGGGCCGCCGGACGGATGGTGGTGCCGGCCAACTTCGGCTCTCCTTTCGGCCCGGCTTCGCCCGGCAGCCGGCCGGCGTGGATTCGACGGGGCCGGTCCAAGCCGGAAAACGACTTCCTGAACGAAATCGGGGCCGAGACCGACCTGTTGGCGCTGCCGCTGTTCGGTGACCAGTGGCTGGCCGCCAGTCCCGATGACAACCGCAGGCCGTGGGATGCGGAACTCGCGGCCGACAAATCCCGCTGCATCGGTACGCTCTACATCGCTTGCTCTCCGGACGCGAGCGCCGCCGCACTCAATCTCCTGCTCCGGCTGGCGGACCGTGTGGGCCTGACGATCGCACTTGCCGAACAGAACGAACGCCTGAAGCAAACCATCAGCCGGCTCGAGCGCGAACGGGAATGGGTCAACGCCATTACTCAGTCCGTCGCGGACCCGATCGTTCTCACCAACCTCGACAACCAGATCCTGTTGCAGAACAAACGCGCGGAAGAACTCTTCAGCGGCTCCGAGGAAGAGGACTCGAGCGAAGGCAAGCTGCGCGCGCTGAAAATGAACGAGCTGCTGGACGAAACCCTTGTCCTGGTCGACAAGAAAATGCGCCAGGCGGGAACCCGCATCGTTCGGGAATTCGAAAACGAACTTCCGGGGATCCACGCGCGCGCCGACCAACTGCGGCAGGTGTTTCTCAACCTGCTGCTGAATGCCCAGCAGTCGATTCAGGGAAGAGGAAAGATCACCATCAAGACCACCGCCGTCGAAAGCTCGCTCGAGGGGTGGATCTCGATTGAAATCAGCGATACGGGGATGGGCATCAGCGATGAGGACCTGACCCGCATTTTTGAACCGTTTTTCTCGACACGCAAGAAGGGGACCGGGCTCGGACTCTGGGTGACACAGGACATTGTGCGTCACCATGGCGGCCGCATCGAAGTGACGAGCATCGTGAATCGCGGGACGACGTTCCGGATCGTTCTTCCGATCGAACCTCCGCCGTCAGCCCAACAGTCCAATCCGACGGCCGCGCTGTCTGCGTAACCGGGGATTTTGAAGGTGGCTATGTCCGCAATACAGGAAATACAGGGCAAGTCTCTGCTCGTCGTGGATGACGAAGAAAACGTCGCATTCACGGTCAGCGAGGTCCTACGCCGCGAAGGGTTCAAAGTCGAAACCGTTCTCAGCGCAGAAAACGCGATCGGGCGTCTCCAGGAACGCGAGTTCGATCTCGTGCTCACCGGCCTGCACATGGAGAACTTCGACGGCATCTCCGTCCTCGGCGAGCTGCGACGCCGCCATCCGCTGACCATTGCCATCGTTCTCACCGGCTTCGCTTCTCTGGAATCGGCCGTGGCCTCGATGCGGCAGGGCGCATATGACTACCTGATCAAGCCCTGCATCATTGAGGATCTGAAACTCACGATCAAACGCGGGCTGGAACACCGCCGCCTTCTGCTCGCCGAACAGGAGGCCAAACGCCGCCTGGAAGGGTTGAATGCGGAACTCGAACGGCGCGTCGAGGAACAGACCCGGCAGCTGCGTCTCGCCAATGAAGAGCTGTTGCGAAACAGCGCTGCGAAGGATGTGTTCCTCGCCACCCTCTCGCACGAACTGCGTACGCCGCTGACACCGATCGTCGGTTGGTCGCGCGTGCTGATGACGAATTCCGCTCCGGGCATGCTGGAAAAGGGACTCCGCGCCATCGAGCGCAACGCGCTCCACCAGGCCCGGTTGATCGAAGACCTGCTCGACATCTCAAGGATCATTACGGGTAAATTGACTTTCAATCCCGAATACATCGACGTGAAGCAGGCTGCGGAAGCCGCG
>JAHFTY010000062.1 GCA_023265365.1 Acidobacteriota bacterium | reverse complement strand
AAACTACGGTTTCCTGAAAAAACCACACCGACCGATCGCTGGAATCCAAGGCATCGAGGAGGGGTGGTGTTCTCACGGCCTTGCGATGTATTTCCATGTATGTGTTCCAACGTGAGAGCCTTCGCGAAACCACTGAAGATCCTCCGGTGTGTCGATATCGAACTCGATGCCGGGAATGTGCAGGACCTGGGCCTGGAAACCGGCGCTCGCCGCATTCGTGAGATGGCGTTTGAGGCTGTCCTGGCCGTATTCCATGCGGATGCGGGCCGGCGTCACCAGCAATAGACCATTCGTTCCCGTTCCATCACGCGGAGCGACAAGCCCGACCTCGTGCGCCTCGGAATCCAGGACGTCATCGATGTCCTTCGAGCTGATCGTCGGCAAATCCCCGGCGATCGAAAGAATCCGTGAGGCGGCCGGCGACAACCTCTCCAGCATCTGGTTCACGGCGGCGCTGTGACCTTGAACCGAAACTTCGGGCACGATATCGAATCCAAACGACCGGGAGATCTCCATCGCCTCGTCGCTGTCGGTAAACACCACCACGCGTTCCGGACGCCCGGCTTTTGAAATAGCCTCCATCACATCGAACAGCATCGCGCGCGCAAGGCCCGCACGACGTGCCGCTTCAAGAACGGGAGCCAGCCGCTGTTTGGCGTATCGAAAGTCTTTAACGGGGAGCAGTACGGTTCTCATCAACCACAAACTGGGCGAGCCGGCGCGCGTCTTCCGGACTCGTCATCAAAATATTGGTGACCTGCACGCCGATCGTGTCGTTGCGAATATCCGGGGCAACGGCGGCGTCGCTGGCGTGCACAACGAGGTTATCGAGGAAGTCATGATAGCAGCGCGCGACTCCGGCCGGAGTGACGTCGAATCCGGACGCCTCCATCAGTTTTCCGGCAGGTCCGCTCACCGCTTTGTCTCCGACGATTGGACTGACGGCCACCACCTCCGCACGAGTGCACCGAAGCGCGTCGCGCATGCCGTGCGCCGCGAGAATCGGACCGATGCTGGTGATGGGATTACTGGGAGCCAGAATCACGAGCTGTGCCTCGCGGATCGAATGGACAGCGGCATCGAGCGCCTGCGCGTCCGGAACCCCGGAGTAGAGAACCGACAGCACCTCGGGCCGGCACCGGTCCCGCACAAAAAACTCCTGAAAATCCAGGAGGCCGTCCGGCGTCTCGATTCGAGTGCGGAGCCGGTCGTTGGTGGCCGGAAAGACGGAGGCGCGAACGCCCATGGATTCCGCCAGTTTTGCGGTGACGGCACTGAGCGGCAGGCGCCGCAGCATTTCGGTGCGGCTAAGGTGGGTGGCCAGATCGGCATCGCCCAGCCGGAACCATGTCGGCATGCCGTAACGGCCAATCTCCTGAAGACAGCGGAACGTCTCGTCAGGCAAACCCCAGCCGCGCGCCATATCCAGCCGGTTCGAGAGCGCATACAGAACGGTGTCGATGTCCGGGCTGACGTGAAGTCCCCAAACCTCCGCATCGTCGCCGACATTCACGACGACATGGATCTGTTCCTGAGGTACGACCTGGGTCAGTCCAAGGAGGAACTTCGCGGCGCCCGTCCCTCCCGCCAGAACGGTGTAATGCACGGCACCATTCTACAGACTTTGTGGCGGACTCGATCATTGCCGCATCAGGCGGCGCGTCGAGTGGCGGGCAGAAAATCCAGCAGGTGGTCTTGCAGTTCGCCTTCGGTCGCTTTTTTTTCGAGGAGCCGGAACACGGCCCGCACAATGTTTTCGGCCTCGCCGCTCCATTCGTCATCCCGGCGGAGGTACGTGGCGATGCTGGCGGCCAGTCCGTCCAGCGATTCCCATGCCACGGGTTTTTCTGCCGGTACCCATTCCTCGTAGTAAGCGCCCCGGATCAACATCGGAAGCTGATTGCCGAAGCGGGAGGCCCGGTCGGCGGTGAGATGATCCCTCAGGCCCTGCAGTACAAAACGCAGAGCCACAAAGGATTTCCGGCGGTCTGTCCAGTTCAGTTCCTGCATGAGATCCTGGAGCCACTCCGTGGTTCTTTCAATCGTGTTATCGAAGACGTCCAGTCCGGTCAGCTTCATAACCCGTTTGAAAGCACGCCGGAGACCAACCGAAACTCAGCGGCCGGCCGTTTCGGCGAATCCCGGTTTCGTTTCCAGAAGGATCTGCAGGATCGCTTCCCGAAGATCCGGCGTCAGGTGGGCAAACTCCGGAGACTGATCCTCACCCGATAGGATCGATTGAAGCCGGCGGTAAACATAGGACCTGGCGGTCACCGGCAGGGCATCGAAGCCGTCGGAATAGATCAGGTAGCTCAATGGATATTTCAACAACCGCTGGTTCAGATCCAGATCGCGCAACGATCTGCCTTTGTGGTCCCGTGGGCCGGCGCCGGAGAAATCCCGCACGAATTGCTCGGAACCTCGCAAAGGAGACGTGAGGCGGGCTTCGCGGACAAACAGGAGTCCGCGCACGAGCGCTTCCGCCTTATTGTTCTGCGCTTCCGGGCGTCCTTCGAAACTGGCCTGCGTCATCAGATTGTGCACGTACGTCTGGTGCACCAGAAGCATGAGCGCAGCAATGTCGCTGCCTTTGGAAAGGTATTCCTGCGTGTCGAAACGCGGCCGCAGATCGGTGACGTTCTTCGTCGTTTCAAGATTGAGCCTCTCCAGAAAAATACCGATATTCCCGATTTCATGCGCCGCCTGGGCCGCCACGAAATTACCCATGTGGACCTGGTCTCCACTGGTTCCGGTCACGTACCAGCCGCCGAATCGCTCGCGCAGCGGCGTTCGGTCCGAGGTCACGGGATTGTGCGGAGAGGGAAGCGGATATCCATATCGGTCGGGATAAACGGACTGCACCACGAAACCCGGCACTCCACCGGTATTCAAGTTGGAGTCGTGGCACTGCAGACAATTGCTGAACTGCCGATCAAACTTCGGCTTCGACACCGCCTCCTGGTTCAGCGTGTAAAAGACCGCTCCGATCTTCGGATCCGCGGAAGCGACTTCGATGACATGACCGTGCTTCACCCACCCGATATAGACGTCGTCGTTGAAGTAGATCGCACGCGGACTCCAGGGGGCAATCTTGTCGAGTTGGAAACTCGTCTTCGAATACACCAGAGACTGCGATGAGGCGGGAATACGGAGAACCTTCAGAAGCGACTTCAGGTATCCATTCTGTTCGTCGAACTCGAGCGTCACCTCTCCTGCATCAATCTTTTCCTGCAGCCGGGCGATCGCATCGTCGGGAATGGCCTTCGCGTAATCGGCAAGTCTCCCGGACGATCCGGAAAACTGCATGAGGGCGAACGCGGCCACAGGCATGAGGAACAGCATCAGGAGTGCGACAGACCAGATCCGTTTGTTTTTCATCGTTGCGCGTCCTTACTCGCAGAGAGCCCGGCGAAAGAGAATGTTGTTTTCGAGGTGAATGTGTTCCATGAGTTCGGCTTCGAATTCTGCGAGTCTCAGATACAGGGCTTTCCAGGTGCCGCACGCTTCAGCCGGCGGCGTCAGGTTCGCGGTCAGCAGCCGGGTCCGCCGCAGGTTTTCGCCGTGATCCTCATGCTCGATTTCCATCACGTGAATCGGCGCGGCGGCACGGGAGCCACGGCCCTCTTCGATCATGGGGAACAGGATTGTTTCTTCCTTCGCCAGGTGATCGAGAACGGCGCGATGGATGTTCTCGAGGTGAAGCGTGAGTCCGGCCGGACAAGAATCTTTTTCGCGATGCACTTTCTCGACGCGCGCAGCCATCTCGACCAGAAGCGGAATCTCTTCCCGCAAGCGGCGATGGTAGTCGTTCACGATATGAGCCATGAGTTCCGGCAACGGATGCTTTTCCCATCGCGGACGGTCGCCGCAAAAAAGGTCTTCACTCGCGATCTCCGCCATCACCGACTCGGAAACCAGTCCGAGTTCGGCGCAGGCATCGTCGAGGGGCCGGTTACCGTGGCAGCAAAAATCGAGACCGTGACGGTAGAAAACCCTCGATGCGGCGGGGTGCTTCACGGCGAGTTCTGCAAGCGTGGTGGTCGTGGCTGCGTTCATTTTTCTAACCTCGTCCGTCCTGTAGGCATTCTTCACACCGATGTCTTAAAGTATTTAAATCAATTAGTTAGTCATGAAGGTTATGATTGTGATAACAGAAGAACGTTATGGAAGACACAGCATCGTTATCGAATAAACAACTTCAGGCGCTCCTGGAGATCGCGAGAGATCTGACCGCGTCGTTGGCGGCGGAGGACCGTTATGCGCGGCTGCTGAACGTCATTCGCGGACTGATTCCCTGCGATGCGGCCTGTCTGTTGCGTCTTGAAGGTCACGAGCTTGTCCCGGTGGCGGCGCACGGCCTGGTTGCGTCGGCGCTTTCGAAGCGGTTTGACCGGCGCGATCATCCGCGGCTGGACGTGATTTTGAGTTCAAGGGAGCCGGTGCGGTTTCCCGTGGACAGTCCGCTCGCCGATCCTTTCGATGGACTTCTGGATCTTCCGGACCGGCGGCTCGCGATGCACGACACCATTCACGCGTGTCTCGGGTGCGTGCTGACCGAGGGTGGGGAAGTGGTGGGAGCCCTGACGGCGGATGCGCTCGAAGCCCACGCCTTCGATCGCCTGGATACGCGATTGATCGCGATACTCGGGGCGCTTGCGGGAGCGGCGGTACGAACCACCACGCTGATCGAAGCGCTGCGGGAACGCGCCGAACATCAGGGGCAGGTCGTGAGGGAAGTCGTCCGGAATGCCGTGGATGCCGGCGGAGATATCCTGGGGACGGGGCCGCGGGCGGTCCGGCTTCGCCAGGAGATCGCGATTGTGGCGGGCTCGGATCTTGCCGTCTTGATCACGGGCGAAACCGGAGTCGGAAAAGAGCTCGTCGCGCGCCACGTCCACGCCATGTCGGCGCGCGCGGATGAGGCGTTGATCCAGGTGAATTGCGCGGCGCTTCCGGAGTCGATCGCCGAAAGCGAGCTGTTCGGCCACGTGGCGGGCGCATTCACGGGCGCGACGCGCGACCGTGCCGGGAAATTCGAGATTGCGGATGGAGGCACGCTGTTTCTGGATGAAATCGGAGAGCTGCCGCTGACCGTTCAGCCGAAACTGTTGCGGGCGCTGCAGCACGGCGAGATTCAGCGGATCGGGTCCGACCGGGTGCATCGGGTCAACGTGCGCGTCATCGCCGCCACGAATCGGCATCTCGAACTGGAAGTCGAGCGCGGCCGCTTTCGAGCGGATCTGTACCACCGGCTGGCAGTGTTTCCGTTGCGAGTCCCGTCACTGCGGGAGCGTCGTGAAGACATCCCGCTGCTGGCCACGCATTTCGTGGACATCGCCCGCCGGCGGCTCGGCACCGGCACCGTTCGGCTCACGCCGGAGGCGCACGACCTTCTGTTCGCCGCGGAATGGCCGGGGAATGTGCGGGAACTCGAAAACGTGGTGAGCCGGGCCGTGCTTCGAGCCTCGTTTGGCAGCAAGCCGCATCAAACCGTGATGGTCGGCATCGAAAACCTGGACATGCCCACGTCACGCCCGCCGTCCAGGCTCGTTAACGCAACTCCCACGAACAGCCCGATCCTTCCTCTTCGCGAGCAACTCGAGGAATTCCAGCGACGGTTGATTCGCGAATCGCTGGACCGTCACCACGGAAAGTGGGCCGCGGCCGCCCGCGAGTTGGGTTTGCACCGGTCCAATCTGCACACGCTGGCCAAACGTCTGGGATTGATTCAAGCGATGTGACCCGTCGCAAGGTCTGGTTTTCACAAGCATCGCTCTGGCTTCGCGGTGCTTTGAATTGGGGGGTTTATTTGAGGGCGAAGCGGATACCGCGGAGGTAGGAATCCAGTTCGGCGCGTTCGACATTCTTCCGAATGACAGTGGAGAGTTCGGTTACGGGGTCATCGATCAGAGCCGTGATCTTCGCGATCTGACCCTCGATGCGTTCGATTTCAGCATCCAGCGCCTTATGGTTTGAGCTTGAAGGTGCGGGCGCAGGTGGCGGCGGGGCCGCGGCGGCCTCCTTCAGTTTCGTTTCCGCTTCGGCGAGCGTCTGGCGGGTCTTCTCCAGTTCGTCCTGGAGGCTTTTGCGCTCGGATTCCCATTGAAGCGTGGCCTGGGCGGAGTGATCCAGGGCCGTGTTGAGTTTTTCCCTTTCCGCGTTTAACTCCGCGCGAAGATTCTCAATGGCGGCGTTCATTTCGGCGCGGACGCGTTCTTCGGTTTCGCGTACGGCCTGCCGCAGTTCTTCGGCAGCCGACTTATCGCGTTCCGCGGCGATCTCGATGCGAACCCGTTCCTCGGCCTCTCGAACGGCCACCCGTAATTGTTCGGCGGCGGCTTTGTCGCGATCTGCGGTGAGTTCCTGTCGAACGTTCTCGATCGTCGCGGCCATTTCCGCGTGCAGACGTTCTTCCGTTTCGGAGAGTGCGTGCTGAAGGTGTTCGGAGGCCTGTTGTTGAAGGGACGTTTCGGTGTCGTGAACGGCCTGGAGAAGGCGATTCTGGAAGTCGGAGTCCAGCGTCTTCACTTCGTTGATCGTGCGATCCAGAAGCGCACCGAGCGTCGACAGCGCCTGGATCAGTCGATCCGTCGCGTGTGGCTGCGCTGTCTTCGTGATGGTGTCCATAGAGTCGGGAAATTATAGCGCACGATCCAGAAAGCCGAAGACCGCATTTAGATAGAGCTCTTTGTTTGCCCTGTAGGCTTCACCGTGCGTCGCGCCGGGTACGAGCAGCATTCCGGAACGGGAATTGGTCGACGCCCGACGCAGTCTTTCGGCGAGCGCGGGAGGCATCCGGCGATCGTTGCCGCCGGCGATAAAAAGGATGGGCACGTTTGGAAGCGATTCCACCGCGGCTTCGACGTCGCCGTCGTCGGGATTGATGCCGAGACGAAAGCCCGTGATGCCGACGATCATGTTGGCGATTGGAAACGACGGGAGCCGGAACAGGAGCCCAACGTGGTGCGATATCGTTTCCCGAAACGACAGGAACGAACTGTCCGAAACGATCGCGCGAAACGCGGGACAGCGTTTGGCGCCCAGGATCGCGGTCGAGGCTCCCATCGAAACGCCCCACAGCACCTGGGGACGCCGGCCGGCGCGGTCGCGCACAAACTGGCTCGCGGCGCAAACGTCCCGGCTTTCCAGAATCCCCAGCGTGGTGAACGCATTTCCGCTTTGCCCGTGATTTCTCAGGTCGAACAACAGAACGCCGTAGCCGCGTTTCGCCGCTTCGGCCGCGCGTTCCAGCAGTTCGAGTCGCGATCGATTCAGCCCGTGGCAGAAAATGATGACCGGCTTGGTTCGATCGCCGGGAAACCACCAGCCCCTCAACTCGATGCCGTCCGAACTGATGAAGTCGACCGTGGTGACTTCCAGGCCCACGGCCGCCGGAGTCTGCGGCCCGCGCTCCGGGAATCGGAAGCGGCTGTTGGTGATGAGGTACGATCCGCCCACCGGGATCACGACCAGGAGCAGGAAAGCGGCAAAGACGAGGACTGCGATCGCGAGACGTTTGGCCCAGACCCGGAGTCGCTGCTTCATTTTTCCACCACGTAACTGGCCAGCACGTCGGGCCGGCCTTCTTCGCGCACCTCGTAGGTCACTTTGAAGTTCGGTTTCGCCGTAATTGCGCCTTCAAGCAGGTATCGCCGCTTTGAGCCGGGATCGATCGGGTCGGCAAGCACGATCGTCAAAGGAAGGGAATGGCCGCCCCGCATGATCGTCAGCCGGCGGCCGAGAAACCCGGCGACGACGTCCGCGGTCTTCTGCGGTTCGATGCGTGCGATCAAATCGATAGGGATGTCTTTCACGGGTTTGTTTCCCTTGTTTTCGAGGACAAGCGAAAAACTCTGCTGATACAGATTCTCATTCGGCAGATCCAGGATCTTGTCCTGTTCGAGGGCCCACTTTACCTGGGTATACGCCGCAGGTACAGGTTTCGGCCAAAGGGCCCAGGACGCGAAAACGATGAACACCAGCGTGAAGTAGGGATAAGGCGTCTTCAGCCGGAGCTTCGCGACGATGTCTTCGATGCGGGGATTGCGGGAGCCGGAAAGACGCTTCCCACACTTCGGGCAGAACAAACTGTCGGCAGCGATCCCGGCCCCGCAGTATCGGCAAAACATCAGGCCCAATCCCCCGGCTGGAAAAACGGGAGCGCCTTTTCCTCGACCGACCCCGGTTCCGGTTTGAAGTCGTAAACCCAGCGCACGAGCGGCGGAAGGCTCATCAGAATCGATTCGGTGCGGCCGCGGGTTTCAAGGCCGAAGATGGTCCCGCGATCGTAAAGAAGGTTGAACTCCACGTAGCGGCCGCGCCGGTAAAGCTGGTATTGACGCTCGCGTTCGCCAAACGGCTCGTTCATGCGCCGTCGTGCGATGGGCAGATAGGCATCGAGAAATGCCTCGCCGGCGCTGCGCACAAACGCAAAGGTCTTTTCCCGATCGTCCTTGAGGTAATCGAAAAACACGCCGCCGACGCCGCGCATCTCGCCGCGATGTTTAAGGGTGAAGTATTCGTCGCACCATTTCTTGAAGCGTGGATAGAACTCCGGGTCGTGGCGATCGCAGGCGGCCCTGAGTGTGCGGTGAAAATGAGATGCGTCTTCGGCGTATGGGTAACACGGCGTGAGGTCCATGCCGCCCCCGAACCACGACGTGTCTCCCTTTTCCAAATATCGAAAGTTGGCATGGACTGCGGGAACCATCGGATTCTGCGCGTGAAAAACGAGCGAGACGCCTGTCGCGAAAAACCCGGTGCCGCTGCCCATCGGAATCTTCGCGGCAAATTCCGCCGGCAGATTTCCGTGGACCGACGAAAAGTTCACGCCGGCCTTTTCAAAGACGTTTCCATTCTCCAGAATGCGCGTCCGGCCTCCTCCGCCGCCTTCGCGCGACCAGGAATCCTCACGAAAGCGGGTGCCGTCGAGTTCTTCCACGGCACTCGAAATTCGATCCTGCAGAGTCTTGAAGTAAGATTCCGGTTGCTCGCGCCACATGCAGCGGATGATATCATCAGGCGTTTTCTCCAGGATGCGCGGACACCGCCCAGGGTTTCCCCTCGGCGAGGCTGAACTGTCCAAGTTGCGTTGATGGTCTTGGATTCCAGCGGAAGTGACCTGGTGGAAGGTGGCATTTACATGACAAAGATTTTTCCGCCGAGCGGCGGGGCGGTCCGTTCAACAAAATCGATTTCTTGAACAGCACCACCCCGGCGCTTCGCGCCACCCCTCCTCGTTGAGGAGGGGAAAACATGGGTGAAAAGCGTTTCCCGAGGTTTCCCCTCCTCAACGAGGAGGGGTGGCGCGAAGCGCCGGGGTGGTGTCTGAACGCAATTCGGAGAACAGGGAGATTCTATGAAAAACATGATGACCATTGTGATGGTTTCCAATATGGACACCTCGGTTGCTTTCTATCGAGACGTTCTCGGTCTCAGCCTGCGATTCCAGTCTCCCGATTGGACCGAGTTCGACCTCGGCGGCCCGACGCTGGCGCTCCACGGCGGGGGGAAACCGCAGGCTCCTTCGATGAACCGTGAACCGCTGGCAGGCATGGCCAACATCGGTTTTACGGTCGACAATCTGGACGCAACGGTTGCCGAATTGAGAGGGAAGGGCGCCCGCTTCGTGATGGAACCGGCGGTTCGTGAAAACGATGGCATCCGGCTGGCCGTGGCTTTGGATCCCGACGGGCTGGCCGTGTCGTTTGCACAGGTGCTGCAGCATGGCCAATCTCGATAGCTGGGTCGACTGCCGGCGCGAAGAATTCGAATCGAAATTGAAGGAGTGGGTGGAGATCCCCACCGTCAGCGTGGATCCCGAACGCCGGATCGATATCGATCGCGGCGCAGACGCAGCCGTTTCGTATCTGCGGTCGCTGGGCGCCGAGGCCGAGCGCGTGGAAACGCCGGGCAATCCGGTGGTTTTGGGAAAGTTCACGACCGGTTCGAATCGCAGGACCGTGACCATTTACAACCACCTGGACGTCCAGCCGGCCAACGAGCCTCAATGGACGCGCCCCGCCTTTGTTTTCCACAAGGAAGGAAACCGCTACGCCGGCCGGGGCTCGACCGACGATAAAGGGCCCGCGCTGACCGCCCTGTTTGGCGCGCGCTACGCGGTGGAGCAGGGAACGCCCATCAATATTCAGTTCATCTGGGAACTCGAAGAGGAAATCGGCAGTCCGAACTTCGAACACTTTGTCCGCGATAACGTCTCCTGCCTCGGGACCGATTCGATCGCGGTCTCCGACACCATCTGGATCGCGCGCGGCAAGCCGGCCATTGCGTACGGCCTGCGCGGCCTGGCCCCGATTCGACTGGTCCTTGAAACCGGAACCAAAGACGTCCACTCCGGACTCGTTGGCGGCGCGGCCCGGAATCCGATTGGCGAACTGTGTCAGGTCATTGCCGAATGTTATGACGCCCGAACCGGAAAGGTGCGCATTCCGGGCTTCTACGACGACGTCGCCAGAACGACCAAAGCCGAGCTTTCGAGTTTCCTGGCGTCCGGTTTCAACGTCAGGAAGTTCAAGGCCGCTCACGAACTGAAGAAGATCCGCAGCGAGGACGCAAGCGAAGTGGTCAAACGCATCTGGGGCCTTCCGACGTTCGAGGTTCACGGGATCGCCGGCGGTTATACGGGACCGGGAGTCAAGACGGCGGTCGCGCCGAAGGCGGAAGCGAAGATCAGCATGCGTCTGGTTCCGAATCAGAATCCGGACCACATCTTCAAACTGGTGAAGTCATTCATCAAGGAACGGAACCCCGACGTGCAGATCCACCCCGAGTCCTTCCTCCGGCCGTTTCTCGGTCCTCACCAGGGCCCGTACGCCAATGCCGCGCGCGACGCGATGAAGACGGCGTTCGGAAAAGACCCCGCATTTGTGCGGGAGGGCGGATCGATCGGCGCGGTCGTCACGATGCACAAATACTTGAGAGCGCCGATCGTGTTTCTGGGACTGAGTCTGCCCGAGCATGGCTATCACGCTCCCAACGAGAATTTCGATTGGGAGCAGGCGTCAGGCGGAATGAAGATGTTCGCCCGCTACTTCGAAAATATTTCGGGAATTCAGGATGGAGAACCGTTTCCGCCTCGAGCGACCGGGCTTTGATTTCGGCAATGTTTCTCAGTCCTCTAATACAATCAGGATGTTTCTCGTTTCCATGCCTCGCTTCCGTCTCCGTCCGATTTGCAATTTCCTTTCCTCCCCCGTCACCGTGGAAATCCCCGGGAAAATTGTCGCCGACAAGGTTTTCCTACCACCCTCACGAACGGCGTGACCCTGTTAAGTCATTGATCTAAGTACAACCACCAATTGGCAGAGGTTTTGCATAACGAGGGCCAACATTGCCGAGGTGGTTTATGGAAGGATCCCCCGCACGCGGGCAAAAAATGGATGATCTGGCGACGCTCCTCATTAATCTGAGCGACGCCCCCACGATTCAGGATTTCCAGGCCCGGCTCGTTCACGGGATCACCGGCCACCTCCAGCATGGCCGGGTCATGGTCTTGCTCCAGAATCCGGAAGCCTCGGAACTGAGCTTCGATCAAATGAAGTACTCCGGCGAATCGATTCCGGTCTCGCCCTCCTGGCTGAAGTCCCACCTCGAACGTCATGCCGAACTGCCGCGGAAGCTCCGGCAGGGAGAAATGGTGGCGATCACGCACATCGACGGGAGCACGACGCCTCAGCCGGCGACGGGATTGAAACGCAACCTTCTCCTGCTTCCGATCATCGCCGGCGCCGAGCTGGCTGGACTGATCGGATTGGTTCTTCCACTGGAATCGCTGCAACTCTCCGAGGAAGAAGTCGAGTTCACCCGCCAGGTTTCCATCTATATCTCACCGGCCCTTGCCCGCCTTCAGGAATTGGAAAAGCTGCGCGCCGCTCGCCGGAACAGCGAGTCGCTCAAGGCCATTCTGGAGATGCAGACGCATCTCCAGGCGAATGTGGCTCACGAGCTTCGAACGCCGCTCGCCACGGTTCGTGGATACACGCGGATGATTCTGGATGGGCGGGCGGGCGAGATTCCGCAGACCCAGCGGGACTATTTGAATATCGTTTCTGAGAATGCGAACCGGTTGATCAGCCTCGTCAACTGGATGAGCCACGTCCTGCACTGGGGCACCCAGAACATGCGGGTGGCGTCTGCGGATTTGAGAGAGGTATGGATTGAAAGTCTGCAGACTCATGCGGCGATCGTCGCGGAAAAATCGATTGAGGTGAAGCAGCAGATTCCCGCGGAATCGTTCGTTACCGTGTGCGACCGCAGCAAAATCGGTTTTGTGTTCACCAGCCTGCTGGCCAACGCCATTCGCTGTACGAAGGACGGCGGAGAGGTCGTGGTGGAGTTTTCGCGCGGCAGGAACCGCGAAATCACGGTCAAGGTGTCGGATTTCGGAGGAGGGATTCCGCCGGATGAGATGAACACGATTTTTGAGCGCTATTACGGTTCGCCCCTTTCGTCATCGGATCCGACGGAGCTGGGTCTGGCCGGCGTCTACGACGTCATCGGATTGCACGGGGGCAGGCTGTTTGTGAACAGCCGGCCCGGCGAGGGTTCAACGTTCCTATTCACGCTTCCGGCAGTTCGCCAAGAGAGCGAGGAGAAAAAAAGTGATGAGCAAGCGGTCCATTCTGGTCGTCGATGACGACAAAAACATACGGGACTATCTGCACGCCTTCCTGACGAGCTGCGGCTATGCCGCGGACCTCGCTGCAACCGGTGACGAAGCCCTCTCGCGTGTGGCGACCGGAGCCGCTCCTTCAATGATCCTGCTCGACATCCTGCTTCCGGGCATGGACGGGCTCGATGTGTTGAAGTCTCTGAAGGCGGCGCATCCGCTGATCCCGATCATCATTCTGTCCGGCATCGGCCAGATCAAGACGGTCGTTGAAGCCATGCAGATGGGGGCGTCGGATTATCTGACGAAGCCTTTCGAGGAAGAGGCGCTTCAACTGGCGATCGAGAACGTCCTCGAGAAACAAAAGTTGAAGGAAGAGTTGAAGACGCTGAAGCAACAACTGTCCTACGTGGAACAGGGCAGCATCATGACGTCCAATCCGCAGATGCTGCGCATCGCGGATGTTGCCAGGCATGTCGCGAGCACCGACGTCCCTGTGTTGATCCTTGGCGAGTCCGGCGTCGGAAAAGAAGTCCTGGCCAGCTTCATTCACGAGCAATCGAATCGTTCCGACGGTCCGTTCGTGAAAGTCAATTGCGCCGCTCTTCCGCACGAACTTCTGGAATCCGAACTCTTCGGATACGAACGCGGAGCCTTCACCGGTGCGATCCGCGACAAGATGGGCAAGTTCGAGCAGGCGGACAAAGGAACGATGCTGCTCGACGAGATCGGCGAGATGAGCCCCCACCTTCAGGCAAAACTTCTGCACGTCTTACAAGACAACGAATTCAGCCGCCTGGGCGGGAAGAAACCGCTGAAGGTGAACGTGCGGATCATCGCGGCGACGAATAAGAAACTGAAGGAAGCCGTGCTCAAAGGGGAGTTCCGCAACGACCTCTACTTCCGGCTGAATGTCATCCGCGTTGAAATTCCACCATTGCGGGAGCGCCGTGAAGACATCCCTCTGCTTTGTACCCATTTCCTTGAAAAATACCGGGAACGCTACCAGAGCTCGGTGCAAATGCTCCCGAAGGACATGATCGAGGCTTTCATGCGCTACGACTGGCCCGGCAACATCCGGCAGTTGGAAAACGTCATCAAGCGTTACCTCATTCTCCCGGATTCCGAGGTCCTCTCTGAACTCCGCAACAGCAGCGCCGCTGAACCGCCGGCCCCGGTGAACACCGTCGTGTCGCTCAAAGAAGTCGCCAGCCAGGCGGCGGAAATTGCGGAGAAGGAAGCTGTCCTGAAAATGCTCGAAGAAACCGGCTGGAACCGGAAAGAGTCGGCCCGCCGCCTCCACATTTCGTACAAGGCGCTCCGCAACAAGCTGAAGAAGTGGCAACTCACGCGGCAGAAGACGGTGACTGAGGAAGTGAAGACCCTGGTCAGGAGCGCGTAGCGCACCGGGGTCCGGCTAGACTAGCCGTGCGGAACCCTCTCGGCGAGCAGAATGTGTTTGTCGATGACGGTTCCGTCCGGTTTCAAAATCCGAATCGTTGCCCAGACCTCCAGGTCTTCGGCACTGCTGAAGTTGGCCCAGCCCGTCTTCAACGCAACATCCTCTTTCAATTCCTCAGGCGTGAGCTGGACCTTGATCGTCAACGCCCGGTTCGCCGTCAGCAGGAACCGCATCGAAGAATCCGTCGCCGCGATTGCGCCGCTGGAATCGACAAAGCTCGCCTGCATCGGCTCACCCTTGTCGGTAAACAATTCCAGCGTGGCAGGGGTTTCTTTTTTCGCGCTGACCGAGAACGTCGTTTCGTAACGAGAGGCGCCCGGGCCCAGAAGGATCTGACCGTAGACGATACTTGGAAAGTGGCGGACCTCGCCGGATCCGAGCAGGGCTGCGGCAAGAATGGAGAAAAGACACAGCATCAATTCCGCCGATCCACAACTTCCCAATACGTTGGAATCTTCCCCGCATCGTAGTCCCTGAGGAAGGACACAATGCCGTGAACCATCGACGTCGACCGGTGGCCCCGCACGTTCAGAGGATGAGGACGGCCAAACGTGCCGAAGTAGGCGCGGATAAAGATGGAATCGTCGGCAACGGGTAAAGCGCGGACATTCTTCATGAAAGCGGCCCAGGCCGGACTTCCAAAAAGGTAATACTCCACGTTCGATGTATAGAACGTCGAAACCTGAAGACCGTTCGCCTTGAGAAACGCGGCAACGTTTCGAAACGCGGCGGTCCCGCCAAAGTCGCCGACGATGGGGATCAACCGGTTTTCCGCTTCGAATTTCTTCATCCATTCGAAAAGGTCGTCCGTCGCCAGATAGTTCTGAAAATGACCGCTTCGATCCGTCTCGAGCAGAAGATTCTCGAACGTCGGATACTGATATGCGTTGCCGCGGCCGATCGATTCGAACCGGAGATCGAGATTGTCCTTCCAGAAGGTGTGGTAGGTGTACTCGATCTTCGAGAGATCGTCCCGCGTCAGAGCCAGCTTGTATTTATCGAGAAGGATCGTGCGGACCGCCCCGAAATGTTTCTGAAACATCGCCTCGCTGGAAGGCGCAGAGCGGACCCCTCGAAGGATGTCCTCTAAACCTGCGCCGGGCTTGATGCTACCCGGCTTCTCCCTGGAAAAAAGAAGAGCGAGATAGTCCGCGCGGGTGGCGGCCTGCTCAAAGAGCGCCTTGAAGAGCAGGTGCTGCAGCATGTTCTGCCGCCTGATGTCCACGATGATGGCTAGCGTCGGCCGGGTGTGCGCAATATACGTGAAGTTCTGGTCCGGCCCGACTCCGACATACGCTCCGCCGGGACGCGACCGGGCGTGCAGATCGTCCATGACGTGAAGGTACGACGTTTCGTTCGAAATGAAGTTGTCCGAGTCGAAGTAGCCTTCCGGTTCGGACCAGTCGCGGATGTACTGTTCAAACTGCGCGGCCGAAATCTGAAGGTTGGCCGCGGCCCGTGGCTGTTCTTTGCCCCGGGGTGCAAGGACGAAAAGCGCGGCGATCGCGGCAGCAAGGATGAGAAAGCGTCGAAATTGTGTCTTCACGGTTGCGCTTCAATATAATACAAACCCATGCGCGCATCGAATCGCCTCTTCAGCGTCCGGCCGGCCGCCTCGGGCGACCTTCCGCGTCTGTGCGAATTCGCCGCGGAATTACTCATCAAGACGCAGTCGAAGGGAACGGGAAAAGACGCGCTAAAGGCCTTCCAGCATGTGTTCCGGCATCCCGACAGCGGAATCATCGTCGTCGCCCAGCACAAGGGCGGCATGTGCGCATACGCTTATGCGGCTTATGAATGGCGCGCCGAGTTTTCCGGCGAGTCGATGGACATCGTGGAACTGTTCGTCGAACATGCCTGGCGGAACAAGGGAGTCGGCGCGAGTTTGATCGCAACGCTGCTCGACACGGCCAAACAACGCGGCATCCGCCATATCAATGCGCAGGTTCATCCGGGCAATGCGGCGATCGAGCGTATTCTCGAGACCGCTGGCTTCGATCCGGAACAGCGTACGGTCTGGGGCAGGCAACTGTCATTCAAGGATTCACCGCAACGGTGATCGCACCACCTGCCGGAAATGTACGATGGTCCTAAGATTCAAGCGAAGTGCCCTGGGGGAAGGTGTGGTTTTTACATGAAGCCGTGGAGTCGCCGGACGAGGACTTTTCCCCGCCTTGGCCAAGGCGGGGTGCCGCGTAGCGGCGGGGCGGTTCGTTCAACAAAATCAGTTCCTTGAACAGCACCACCCCGGCGCTTCGCGCCACCCCTCCTCGTCGAGGAGGGGAAAACGCTTCTCCTCGATTTGGCTTCATTGGGACGCGAGACCGGCAACAACGGCCAACACCGTCACCCCGGGAAAACGCTTTTCCTCGATTTCGCTTCATTGGGACAGCAGTGCCTCAACGAGGGAAAAACGCTTCTCCTCGATCTCGCTCTCGAAGCGCCGGGGTGGTATCCGCCAATTCATTCACACGTTCTGACTATTTTGGCAACAGGCCTTTCACCGTCACCTCGGGTTCTCCGGTGATGAGGCGGGAAGCGAGTTCCACTCCCTGCATGAAGGAGTGATCCTGATTCGACACCTCGTACTTCCACGCGCCAAACCGCCCACGCGAGAAGATCCGCCGACGTTCCAGCGCATCATGGACTGTCCGGAGCACACGGTCCCGGCCGAGAAACGGCGTCGGATATCCGTGCTCCAGGCGGCGGTGCCAGGTACTGATCACCGATGGCGCCGCAGGAATCAGTCGATCGTTCTGAAGCGCCTCGATGGTTCTGTCCACCAGATCCGAAACATCAACCGGCTTCATCGGGGTTTCACACACTTCGGCCATCAGCGACCAGTGCTTCGATGGATCGGGCACGTGGAATGGCGAGTAATTCGAAAACACCGTCACGCGGTAATATGGGCTGCCGGCCTCCGGAAAGTACATCCAGCATTTCGTCTTCAAAACATCCGGCGGTGTGCCTTCCAGGCCGATGCCGATGATATGAACCGCGCTGTGCGTCAGTTTCTTTGCTTCCGACCGGACGCCTTCGTCGAGCCCGTGAAGTCGCGAGCACAGCGCGTCGAGGGGTATGGTCGAGATCAGCGTGTCGTAATCCAACGTGTCCATGCGATCGGCCGGACAGCCAAAACGAAAGAACCTTTCCGGAATCAACCCGGCCACGCCTGTCCAGATCGCGCCGGTTCCCCCACGAAGCGGAAATCGAAACCTGCCGTTCGGTCCCCATGAAACATCAGATCGGCAATGAGAATGTCGACCGGGTCCCCCGCGCTGAGATGTGAAAGAGCCTGCATGGCGTTGGGGAATGGCACAACGTCGTGTCCCTGATGCTTCAGCCAGTCGACGATGGTCATCAGGAGATCGAGTTCGTCGTCGACAACCATGATTCTGAGTGTGCGGGCGTCTGGTGCGTCTTGCACATCTATAAAGTGACCGTGTTGAGTTTCGAAAATACATGTGGCTTGTCGAAAATCCGAATGAATGGGGTGGCGAAACGGCCGTGTTTTTTACATGACTGGCCATTACAGATGCCCGGTGGGAGGGCGGACAAAGACGTTGAGTTCGCCACAATGCGGGCACTCGTAGGGGCGCATGCCGAAGACACCTTTCCTGAAATGTTGAATGTGAGTTTCGGCGCAACCGGACCCACACTGCCTGCACACATTGAAAAAGGATGGCAACGGCAGCGCCGGACGCTGGTGCGCGAAGACGAATCCCCATCCGTACAGGCTGTAATGGGAACCCAATGCTTTGTCGGCAAGCCGCGTCACCGTATTCAAAGCGATGACGGCGAAACGGTGAAACTCCTCTGGAACGGCGAGAAGAAAATGGGCCGTCCGCGGGAAGCCCGCGGCGCGTTCGGGCGTGGGCTTGGCAAGAAAAACAAAACTGCTGAAAAGATCGCAGGCTTGAACGAGCGATAGACCCGTGATCGTCTGGACCTTTTCGACGAGACCGTTGAACGTGAATCGATTAACGTGGCCGCCACCTTCAAAAACGAAGCGGTAAAGGCGGTCGTCCAGCCCATCGCCATTCGGAACCGCAATCCACAACCAGCCATTCGGTTTCAACACACGCCGGATCTCCGAAAGCGTTTCTTCATAGGCGGCAAAGTGCTCCAGCGTGTTGTGACAAATCACGGCGTCCACGGATTCGTTACGAAGGGGAATGGTGTTGGAGTCGGCCTGGAAGTACTCGACGCCGGGCCTGCGGATCTTCAGGAGTTCATCTGGAAGATGGAGATCCGTGGCGAGAGTGCGAAACGGGTACGCTTCGTAGTGAAAGCTGCCGTAACCGCACCCGAGGTCGAGCACGACGTTGCCGGCCGTGAGTTGTGAGAGGAGGCTGTCCACCGTGGCGGCAGCTTACACGCGTGTGCGTTCCCCCTCAAGCGCGGCCGGAACATACATTCTCGACGCGTACTCCTTCAACATCCGGCGCGCGCAGAAACGGGGGACGATGGAGCGGAGGGTTTCCTTCACCATCTGAATCCAGCCATGAGGAAGCCCCTGCTGATCGCGATTGTAGTAGAGCGGCACGACCTGTTGTTCGAGAAGCTGATACAAGGCTTCCGCATCGGCGTTGTCGTCGTAGTGGACTTCGAGATCTTCAGGCGGATCGCCGATCGCCCAGCCGTTATTGCCGTTGTAGCCTTCATACCACCATCCGTCCAGCACACTGACATTCAGGTTGCCGTTCATTGCGGCCTTCTGCCCGCTTGTGCCGCACGCCTCTAGAGGAGGCCGGGGATTGTTCAACCACACGTCGACGCCCTGCGTGAAGAAATGGGCCGAGTGCATTTCGTAGTTCTCGACGAAAGCGACATGCCCGGCCATGCCGTGGTCGGCGGCGAGACTGTAGATCTGATGAATGAGATGCTTTCCATGTTCGTCGGCGGGATGCGCCTTGCCGGAAAAAATGATCTGGACCGGTTTCCACCGGTCGAGCATTAACGCTTTGATGCGGTTGATTTCGTGGAATATCAAGGCGGCCCGCTTGTAACCGGTGAAGCGTCTCGCAAAGCCGATCGTGAGCGCGTCCGGATCCAGAAGCGTTCCCATGGCGATGACCTGCTTGGGATCCACGTGGTCTTCGAACCAGCGCGAACGCGCGCGCTCACGCACGAAGGCGAGCATTTTTCGTTTCAGGAGTTGATGGACGTTCCAGAGTTCTTCATCCGGAATCTCCATGACGCGATTCCAGAACGGAATATCGTCGTGGCGATCGACCCATTCCGGGCCGAGGTAACGGTCGAACAACAACCCCAACTCGGGCGCAATCCAGGTTGGAGCGTGGACGCCGTTCGTTACGGATGTGATCGGCACCTGGTCTTCCTGCAGTTCGGGAAACGCAACCTGCCACATCCGCCGGGTGACTTTGCCGTGGAGATGGCTCACGCCGTTGCACCAGCGGGTCATCCGGAGTGCGAGCACGGTCATGTTGAAGGAGTCGTTAAAGCGCCCGAGATCGAGGAACTGATCCTTCGTCAATTTGAGTTCGTCCCAATAGCCCGCGAAATGTTTTTCCATCATGTGAAACGGAAAAGCGTCATGGCCCGCGGGCACCGGAGTATGCGTGGTGAAGATCGAGGTGGACCGGACGTGTTCGGCGGCCTCCTCAAACGAAGCGCCTTCCTGAACCAGCTCGCGGACACGTTCGAGCAACATGAAAGCGGTGTGCCCTTCATTCGCGTGGAAGACAATCGGTTGGATGCCCAGCGCGCGCAGAACACGCAAGCCCCCGACGCCGAGAACGATCTCCTGCCGGATCCGGTGCTCCTTGTCGCCACCGTAGAGCCGGGCCGACAACTCGCGGTCGCCGTGAGGGTTCTCATCGACGTCGGTATCCATCAGATACAGGGGCACCGACCCGAGGTTCACGCGCCACACCACGACAAAGACGCTCAGGCTGCCGACATTCAACTCCACCAGAAAGCGCTGATCGGGATCGGCGCTGGCGGACTCGATCGGGGCGTTCTTGCGTTCGAGAAGCTCGTAAACGTCCTCCTGCCATCCTTCGCTCTGAATCCGTTGATGAAAATAGCCCTGCGGATAAACGAATCCCGCGCCGACAAGGGGGATGCCCAGGTCGCTCGACTCCTTGCAGTGATCGCCGGCAAGAATCCCCAGGCCGCCCGAATAAATCGGAAGGGAAGTGTGCAGCCCGAATTCCGCCGAAAAATACGCGATCTTCTGCCGCGCGATGTCCGGAAACTCGCGCGGGAACCATTTCTCCTTGCGCGAACTGTCACGATCGAAACTCTTCAGCGTCACCTCATACTCACGGAGAAAATCCGGATCGTTCGCGGCGTCGATAATCCGCTCCGGCGCAATCTCGTTCAACAGCCGGACAGGATTGTGCTGGGTGTTTTTCCAAAGCTGCGGATCCAGCCGTTTGAACAGAAGCCGGGCGCGATAGTCCCAGCTCCACTTCAGGTTGTACGCGAGATCTTCGAGCCGCTTGATTCGTTCCGGAATGATTGGGAATCGTCGAGTGTTCATTTATTTTGTGAGGCAGTGTTTGAAGCTGTGCATGAAGTAGTCCAGTTCGTCGTCGGAAACGAACCCGACGTGGCCGATTCGGAATGTCTTGTTCAAGAGTGGTCCCATGCCTCCCGCGATCTGGATTCCAAAATCGCTCTCCAGCCGGCGCATGAGCCCGCGGATATCGAATCGTTCGGGCGGAAGGATCGCGGTGATGCCGTTACCGGGTTTGAGCGCGTAAATCTCCATTTCGGAAGACCGGACAAGCCCACGAATTTTATCCGCGACGGTTGCCCGGCGCCCGAAAAACCGGTCGAGTCCCTGACCTTTGATGTACTCCAGGGCCGCATCCAATTGAAAGAGGAGCGTATTGGCGGGCGTAAACGGAGCGGTGCGACGGTACTTCGTCCAGTCCCAGTAAAAGCGCGGAGAGCTTGATCGCCTGACCTTGTCCCAGGCGCGAGATCCGATCGCGGCGATGCCCAGACCCGGAGGCAGCATCAGGCCCTTCTGCGAGCCGGAAATGACGACGTCGATATTCCAGTCATCCATCTGTAAGGGCGAGACGGCAAGTCCGGAAACGGCATCGGCCACCAGAAATTTATTCCGTGAGCGGACCAGCTTCCCGATCTCTTCCAATTCGGTCAACACGCCGGTCGAACTTTCGCTCCAGGTGATGAAAATCGTTTCAGCATTCGGAAAACGGTCCAGCGCCGCTTCCACGTCGGCCAGAGCGGGACCCAGGCGCCAATCGACATCGACGGCATGAACCTGGAGTCCGAAGACTTGAGCGATTTCACTCCAGCGATGCGCGAACGTGCCCCCGGTCATGACGATGATCTCGTCTTTCGGAGAAGTCATATTCACGATCGCGGATTCCATCGCTCCGGTGCCCGACGACGCAAAGAAAAGAACATCTCCCGCTGTGCCGAATAACTCGCGGCAGCCGGCTTCGAGCCGGGCGAGGAAATCTTCCATTTGTGCGGAACGGTGATTGAACATCGGCCGGTCCGCCGCTGAACGGATGTGATCCGGAACCTGCATCGGACCGGGTAGAAATAGAAGCGGTCTTCTCATGAGTGGACGAAATCATATCAGACCACGCAAAAGCCTTGACACTACTACGCC
>JAHFTY010000061.1 GCA_023265365.1 Acidobacteriota bacterium | reverse complement strand
CCGGACAACGCCGAATCCAGACCGAGTTCGCGCATCTTGCGATAGAGCGTGTCGCACGAAATGCCGAGCACCTGCGCGGCATGGCTTTTGTTGCCTCGCGCCTGGCGCAGTGCCTCTCCGCCGTTCCTTGGCCGCCTGAAGAAGGTCCAAAGCCGCGAAACCTGCCTCCGTCTCGCCAATGATGAGCAAACGAACATCTTCACATTGGGTGATGGCATCGAGCACGGAAGCGCGGCCTTCCGAATTCAGCAAAGGACGGTGCTCGGCAAGGAGAATGGAGAGAGTCGCGTTCAGCTCCCGACTAACGGTGGCAACGAGTATTTGCGAGGGTCTTGGAACAGTGGCCATGGATGTTGTGGAGACCTTCGCCGTTCATTGCACCTCTCAGGACGATCTCCAAGTCTGCAATTCTGCCACTTCCCCATCGGAAGGTATCGACCTATGCCGATTCGCTCTCTCCAGGGGACACGCATTACCACAGTTGCGGCATTCATTTTGCACCGCTCGATTCCCCGCCTTGGCCAAGGCGGGGTGCCGCGGAGCGACGGGGTGGTTCGTTCAACAAAACCGATTTCTTGAACAGCACCACCCCGGCGCTTCGCGCCACCCCTCCTCGTCGAGGAGGGGAAAACGCTTTTCCCGGATTTCGCCTTATTGGGATAGCAGCGACGGGCCGCCCGGCTTCGAATGCCCACGAGCACTAGCCGGCGCGGCGGATTTTGCCGCGGGCCCGCCGTTCGGCTTCTTCGACGGAATGCGAACTGAGGATATCGCCTTCATTTTTCGCGAGGGTGGCGAGCGTCCGATAATGCCGGTGAAGCGCAGCCAGGTCGTGTTCCGACAAATCCTCGACATCCACGAGGCGGTTGCTTGCGCCCTGCAGCGCGGCGACCAGTTCGTTCAGTTTCAGCTGGACTGCCTTGGTGTCTTTGTTCTGGCCGCGCTGGATGAGAAACACCATCAGGAACGTGACGATCGTCGTTCCGGTGTTGATGGCGAGCTGCCACGTATCGGAAAAGCCGAACATCGGGCCGGACGCGGCCCAGACGACGATCACCGCCAGGGCGACGAGGAATGCCCGGCTGCTGCCGCTATACTCGGTTGCCCGGTGAGAAAAGCGTTCGAGCCATGGAATCCTTTTCACGATAGTTGAGACTGCAATCAGGCGGCCGAATTGAGGGGAAGCGAAAAATAGAACGTGGAACCCCGATTCGGGACGGAGTCCGCCCACACCCGTCCGCCGTGCCGGTGAATGGCGCGCTGAACGATCGCCAGTCCGACGCCCGTGCCGTCAAACTCCCGATCGGTGTGCAGGCGCTGGAACACACCGAAAAGCTTGTCACGGTACTCCATTTCAAAACCGGCTCCGTTGTCACTGACCTCGAACAGAATCTCGCGCCGGTTATCGGCCAGTTGCGAACGGACTTCGATGATCGGCAGATTCCGGTGACGCGTGAACTTGAACGCATTGGACAGCAGATTCGAAAGCACCTGTTGCATCAACACCGGGTCGCCCTGAACGCGATGCAGTTCTCCGCACGTCAGTTCAACCACGCGTTCGGGGGCCGACGAGCGGATTTCGTTGAAGACGGACTCGACCAGTTCATTCATGTCGATGTCCACGATCTGCATCTGCTTCCGCCCAAGCCGCGCCAGCGCGAGCAGGCTGTCGATGAGTTGTCCCATCTTGAGAGTGCTCGTGCGGATGACGTTGAGCACTCGCTTGCCCTCGTCGTCGAGCCTGTCGTCATATTCCTCGATCAGGATTCTGGAAAAGCCGTCGATCGCGCGAAGCGGGGCCTTCAGGTCGTGAGAGACGGAGTAGCTGAACGATTCCAGCTCCTTGATCGTGTCTTCAAGCCGCTTCGTGCGATCCTGAACCCGAAACTCCAGTTCGGCGTTCAGCTTCTCCAGCCGTTGATAGGCTTCCTGGATCTGGTCGCGCTGCGTCATCGTCGCGCGGAGGTACGCGTCACTCACGGCGACAATGCGGAGGTCCGGTGTCAGCACCAGGTACAGGCCGGGCGCCGACTCGAAAAGGATCTTGAAATCCGGATCGGCAATGGGATCGCGACTCATTTCCAGAGAATTCCTCGTGTTATAGAAATTCAATCGCGAGCGCATTAAAGAGTCAATCGCAACCAGCCTGCCGATTGACGGCGGGCGGGTTGGATGGACGCGCGAGCGCATGCTAGGATCGCATACCTATGAAGTTTGCCATTGCGATCGCAGTCCTCGCGTTCCTCGCCGCCGGTTGCGCTCCCGAAAAAACGGATGAACCTGGCGCGCAGCGACTGATCATCTATACCGGACGCGACAAGAACGAAGTTGCGGCCGTCGTCAATCAGTTCACTCAGAAATATCCGCAATACGCGGGCAAGGTGGAAACCGTCATTCTGGGCGCGCAGGCCGCTCTGGACCGATTGCGCGCGGAGAAAGCGAATCCTCAGGCCGGATACCTGTGGGGTGGCACACTGCAGGGCCTGCAGCAGGCTGCGAACGAGGGACTGCTGTCGCCGTCAAACCCGAAGAACGCCAGCCTGATTGACGCGTCGCGAAAGGATTCACAGGGACGCTGGTTCGCGGAAATGCTCCTGCCGGAAGTCATCATCTACAACCACGATTTGATGAAGCCGGAGCAGGCGCCGAAGGACTGGGACGATCTGGTCAAGCCGGAGTTCAAAGGCAGGATCGTGATTCGCGACGTCATGCCTTCCGGAACGATGCGGACCATCTACAGCGCAATGATCCTTCGCGCCGGGTCGCCCGAGGCGGGATTCGACTGGCTTCGAAAACTCGATGCCAACACGGCCATCTACACGCCGACTCCGGACGACATGTACCTCAAACTCGACCGCGGCGTGGGAACCGTCACGTTGTGGAATCTTCAGGACGCATTGATCCAGCCGTTGAAAAATAATCGCCCCTGGTCTTACGTGATGCCGGCATCAGGCGCTCCCGTTCTGCTGGACGGCGTGGCCGTGGTGAACAATCCGAAAAGCACGGAGGCGGCCGCGGCTTTTCAGGATTTCCTGCTCGAGCCGCAAATGCAGTTGCAGTTGGCGACGGACTACTACCAGATTCCCGCAATGCAGGTTCCCGATGCGGGCAAGCCCGAGTGGCTGGCGAAGCTCAATCTGAAAGAAATGAAGATGGACTGGGATGCCATGAGCCGGAAGCAGTCCGAGTGGATGGACCACTGGGCTCAGAACATCAAAGGCAAGGGCGGCAAGTGACCGCGCTCACGCTGGAAGGTCTGAGCAAAACCTTCCAACGCGCGGGCACAGTGGTCGATTCGATCACGCTGCGGATCGAGAACGGCGAGTTCTTCACACTGCTCGGTCCTTCCGGCTGCGGAAAATCCACAATCCTCCGCATCATCGCCGGCTTTGAAGAGCCCAGCGGCGGCCGGGTTCTTTTCGATCATCGCGACGTCACCCGCGAAGCTCCGAATCGCCGCGGCGTGGGCCTGGTCTTTCAGAACTACGCGCTCTTCCCCCATCTTTCCGTCGCCCGGAACATTGCGTTCGGTCTGGAGGTCCGCGGACTCTCTACCGCTGAAATCGACCGGCGCGTTTCCGGCGCTCTCGATCAGGTGCAACTGCCTACCGCCGGCGGCGCGCGGGTCGACCAGTTATCCGGCGGCCAGCAACAACGGGTGGCTCTTGCGCGCGCACTGGTCATTCGTCCGGAACTGCTGCTCCTGGACGAGCCGCTGTCCAACCTCGACGCGAAGCTGCGCGAGGAGACGCGGGCGATGTTGCGCGCCCTGCATGCGGCAACTCCGGTAACGACTGTGTACGTGACCCACGATCAGGCGGAGGCGATGGCCATGAGTAATCGCATTGCCGTGCTCAACGCCGGAAAAGTCCAGCAGGTGGGAACGCCCGAAGACATCTACGAACGGCCCGCGAATCGATTTGTGGCCGATTTCATCGGCCGCAACAACATTGTGAATGGTGTGGTCCGGCGTCTCGGACAGGGAACGGCCACGCTCCAGCTTCCCGATGGCGCCGAACTCACCGTCGAGGCCAATCGGCGAGCGCCCGGCCTGGAATTGCGTGAAGGCGGCCATGTCGGCGTATGCCTGAGGGCGGAGTCGTTGAAGATTGTTTCCGGCATGGGATTGTTCAAAGGAGTGCTTACCGACGTCGAGTACAACGGCGCCGCACGCTCCTGCGTTGTTCAAACCGGCTTCGGCAAGCTGCGCGTCGAAGTTCCGGGTTCGGCGGCACGGCTGTCGAATGGCGAGGCTGTGCAGCTTGCCGTGAGTGAGGACGCCGTCCACCTCGTCGAGGGGTGAACCGGCCGGCGGCAGGCTGCGGGACGGCTCGCCCACGGTTCTTGCTCTATCGGTTCTTTGGGTCTGACCCGAATTGTGAAAATCGGCGCCGAGGTATCTGACCCACTTCTGCCAGGGGCTGCTAAGCCCGGGCCACCAAAGGAGGGCAGTTTGCGTTCCCCCGGTTTCTTCCAATGAAGCGGCTCGTTCTGGTTCTACTGGCGCTTGTCCTATGGGGATATGTCGTCGGCCCGATGTTCGCGACGTTCCAGCAGAGCATCTCCGGCGAAGGCGGCGCGTTGCGCGAGTATGTCCGCTTCTTCGATTTCCATAAAGGCGCCCAGGGCGAAGCGATGATCGGCAGTCTCTTGATCTCATTCGCGAGCGTCATCACTTCCGGCATTGTGGGTGTTTTTCTTGCGGTTCTGCTCAACCGCTGGGACTTTCCGCTGAAGAAGTTCTGCCGGGTCATGGTACTCGTTCCCATCGCTCTCCCTCCGCTGATGGGCGTCGAAGCGTTCGTCCTGCTCTATGGGGTCGGCGGAACTTTCCCTCAGGTGCTGGCACAACTGTTTCACGCGCCGCCGAACACATTCGCTTTGACCGGAATGCCGGGTGTCCTGCTTGTTCACACCTTGACGATGTATCCGTACTTCTACCTCACGGCCGCCGCGCTTCTTGCGCAATCCGACGACTCGCTCGAGGAAGCCGCCTACAGCCTGGGCGCCTCGAAGACTCAGACGTGGACCCGGATTCTTCTCCCGATGCTGACTCCGGCGGTGGTTTCCGGCGCGTTGCTGACGTTCATGTCGTCGATGGCCTCTTACACGGCTCCGCTGCTGTTCGGAGTCGATCAGGTGATGACGACTCAGATCGTGAACGCGAAAACAAACGGGGATCTGCGGTTCGCGTCCGTCGTTTCCGTCATGCTTGCCATGATTTCGATCTTCTTCCTGGTCCTGATCCGGATCTGGGAGCAGCGGGCGATTTATCGAACGCAGTCGAAAGGCGGAGCCCGCAGGCGTCACCGCATTACGAGTCCATTCGCGAAGGCCGTCGTGTTCGTGGTTGCTTTGCTGTCGACCATCTTTCTGATGCTGCCGATCGCGATGATCTTCGTTCTCGCGTTCTCCGTGAACGGCTCGTGGCGGACGGCGCCTCTGCCGTCGCGGTACACAACGCACAATTTCGTCGCGCTGTTTTCGGATCCGCGTTCGTGGGAGCCCATCAGGAACAGCATCGAGATGAGCGCGATCGCCGTGATCGGAACCGTTCTGCTCGGGGTTGCGTGCGCGTACGTGCTCGCGCGGATGAGATTCCGGGGGAAAGCGGCGGTGGACATCGCGATGATGTTGCCCTGGGCACTGCCCGGGACGGTCGTTGCCATCAACCTGATCACCGCGTTTGCGAATGCGTCGGTGTTCAGTTTCGGAAAAGTCCTGATCGGGACCTTTGCGATGGTTCCACTGGCCTATTTCGTGCGGTTCTCCCCTCTCGTGTTCCGCTCGACGGCGGCTTCACTTGCGCAAATCGATCCGGCATTGGAAGAGGCAGCGCGAAGCCTTGGGGGGAGCTGGTTCTATTCGTTCCGGCGCGTGGTGCTGCCCCTGCTGTCTCGCGGAATCGCGGCGGGAGCGCTCCTGGCGTTCGTTAATGGCGCCGGCGAATTCGTGGCGACGGTGCTGATCTATACGCCGCGGTACAGGCCGCTGTCGATTGCGATCAACGACGAGCTGTACCTGGCGAACTACGGAACGGCTGCGTCGTTCGGCGTCGTGCAGGTCCTGCTGGTCGTGGCCGCCATCTTTGTCTCGGACCATATGCAGGAGAAGGATACGAGTCCGCAATTCGAAATTCGCAATTCGAAACTGTCTTAATAGGCCTGTCCGATACCCCACGAAAAACGTTTGCGCAGTTCGCCCGTTCGCGGCCACATGTTGAGGCCCAGATCGAACCGCAAAAGCACGATCGGCGTCTGCAATCGCAGTCCGAAACCCGGCGAGTAGCGGAGATCGAGCACACTCGCCGTCCCGATTCGTTCGTAGACATTTCCCGCATCGAAGAACGCGACGCCGCCGATCTTCCAGAACAAAGGCCTCCGGATCTCCGTGTTAACGATCAGCAGGGCATTCCCCGGCGACGGGGTCAGCCGATCCTGCCGGAAGCCTCGAAGCGTTGTGCCTCCGCCGGCGAGGAACTGTTCGCTTTGAACCAGCGGCGCCCCGCCGAACGCGCGGGCGGCGCCGCCGCGAATGGCGTTGGCCCAGACCATGTTCCTGCCGAGCTGTTTGAACCGGAAGTATTGGGTGTAACTTCTGGCGAAACGGATGGCGGAGCCCACCCGGGGTGGAGCCACTTCAAGCGAGCTCGAGACGAAGGTGCCTCGCGTCGCATTCAGGATGTCGTCGCGGGTATCGCGCGAAAGCGTGCCGTTGAATCGGGCGATGGGAATCGTGACTTCGCGCACCAGGTTGCCGTCCGTCAGGTCGCGATCCCATAGATGTTCCCACCGGTAACCGTAGTCGTACGTCAGGATGTAGAAATTCTTCAGACGCCACTGCTGCTGCGCCGTGTATCCCCAGCGATCGCCACCGGCGCCGGGAATCGTGAGGTCGCGGGTCTTGAACAGGGTCAATGTCGAGCGGACGTTGTCACGGCCGAAGAACGAAGGCATCGTTCCGTAGATTCGGCCATCCTTCTCGCTGGCGGTGTTCTTGAAGCTGAGTCCGGCGAGGATCGCCTTTCCGAACAGGTTGCCGTACGAAAAATCCGTGGTCATACCCAGGTCGCGGTCGCGCGTGCCGGAGTGATTGCCTGCGGCGAATCCGTACCGGAAGCGCCACGGGGCCTGCTCGTTCAGGTGAACCTGCGCGATGTATCCGCCGGTCGATGGGTTTTTCACGATCTCGATTTCGACCCGCTTGAAGACACGCGTGTCGTAGAGCTTCTTGCGCGTCAGGTTGATTCGGGTGTAGTCGACAGGATCGCCTTCCGTGAACTGGAACTGGCGCAGGACGTAGCCCATGCCGGTCAATTCCGCTCCGTCGATCCGCACGGACTCGATCATCTGCCGCTCGCCTTCCACCACCGAGAAGTGCACGCGGACCTTGCCCTGAGCCCGGTCCGTCGTGGTGGCGGGCTTGACCTGGACGTCGTTGAATCCTTCCTGCCAGTATTCGGTGATCGCGCGCTGCTGCGACTTTTCGACCCAGTCTTCGGTGAACGGAAAGTCGGGTAGCGGCTCATCCACTTCCGGAGGCCTTCCCGCCTCGTCCGGCCTCGCCGGATTCGACGGTCCCAGCCGGATCGCGCGCGACAGCCGCTTCTCGTCCATGAAACGGTTTCCCTCGAAATCGATTCTCTCGACCATGTACTGCCGGCCCTCATCCACCGTCACGACGAAACGCGGCCGATCTTCCTCGAAGATCAATTCAGGCGCCGTCGCCTTCGCGTCGAGGTAACCCTGTTTCCGAAGGCGATACTCGATGTGCTGCCGGATCATTTCCGGCTTTGCCATCACCGTGCCCGGCGACTGCGGAATCTCGATGGGTTCGGCGCCTTTGAACAGCCATTCGGGATCCTTGAATTTCGGGCCCGGCTCGACGATGTAGACGAACCGGCGATTCTCCTCGCTCGTGGATTCATCCCGGGTGGACACCTTCGCCTTCAGGTAGCCCTTGTCTCTTGCAAACTGCAGAACCGCTTTCGTGCTTTCGCCGAGCGCGATCGCTTCAGAAAAGCTCGAGGCCCAGACGTGGCGGATGTCGTTCCGGGTCTTTGCCGGGATGGTGAGTCCTTCATACGCGAAGGTGATGACGGGACCGGGATCGATTTCGAAGTGTAGGTTGATATGACCATCCACGGCATCGCGTTCAGTGCGGATCCTGGCCTTGAGGAAGTCCTTCGATGCGAGAAAGTCCTCGAGGTCACGGATGTCTTCACGCATGCGGTATGCGTTGAACGGCTTGCCCTGTTTGGTGACGCGCTTCCGGAGTTCCTTCTCAGGCAGGTTGGCGCCGGCAAAGGTGACGTCTCCCAGCGCGGACTCGTTTTTCGGCTCAATCCGTTTCGGAAGCGGAGGGCCTCCGCCGAACTTCAGATCGTGTTTGAACTCGAGTCGCGCTTCCTTGTTTTCCGTCGAACGGATGGCGCGGAACAGCAGGTTCTTGATCCAGCTGTATTCCGCAATCAGCGTTTGATCCTGGGGGCCGGCCAGGCTCTGGGAAAACGCCAGCCTGAAACGCGTCGAAAAATCCTTGCCCAGCGTCAGCCGCGCCCCAAGGTCCGAAGTGTTGGCCACGGCGACGGGTTCGATGGTGACCGTGTCCAGGCCGAGCGCGGCGCCGCCTTTATCGAAGAAACCGCTGACGCGTCCGGAAAGGTACGCTGCCAGTTGTTCTTCGCCGGCGGCGAGTTGCGATCCCATCAGCTCCGTTGTCGTCCGGCCGGTGAGCAGCATGGCGATGATGTCCGGCTGTTCGAGATAGGGATCCGATGTCAACTCGGTTCTCAGGTTCGACGGCGTGCCGGTCGCGCGCAGCGTGACGAGGACGCGTTCGCCTTTCAGCCGGGAGTTCACTTCGTGTGTCGCCTCGAGGTCGACGGTGGGTTCGGTACGCGTGGCATTGTTGAAAACGACCTCGCCCCGCTCGATGACATAACGGTCGCGCCGCTCGCCTGGTGTCGTATTCGATACGGCGACGCCGGGCCCAAAGTAGACTTCGCCGCCCTCGAGCACGGCGGCTCGTCCCAGAATGACCGGATCTGCCGCGCTGCCACGAACGCGGAAGTTGCCGGTGAGGTCAAGATTCGCCATGTTGTTCACAACGCTGACGAGGCCGGAATTCCTGACCTCGATGTTGAGCTGCACCTGTTCCGCGAAAGCCGGCGGTTTGCGGGGACCGGCGAACGCCGGCCGATTGTGTTCGGCGACAATGCGGCTGAAGATTTCCTGGCTGAGATCGATTTCCTTCCGGTAAAGCGCGTTGTTGATATCGACGATGCCTTCGAGTTCAAGCCGCGGGCTGCTTCCCGACAGTTGCATGTCCGTCGAAAGCTCGCTCTGCAAACCTTCCGGATATTCGAGCTGGGCCTTGTCCAGAGTCAGATGGACCGACGCGTTTTTCAAACCTTCCGCCGACAGGCCCGAGCCGCCGGTCGCTTGGAACCGGCCCTCGTTCAGGTTGCCTTGCGCTCGAACGATTTCCAGGCGGTCGCCGCCGAATCGAATGTCGGCTTCGACGCTGGAGATCTGGAGTGGGGGATTCGCCGTCTGGACTTCCGTGTCGGTGAGCATCACGAAGCCGTCAAGATCCGGATGGTCCATCGTCCCGCGAACGGCGAGCCGCGTGTCGATCTTTCCTTTGGCGTACGAATCCGGGACCAGCGCTTCGATGATCTGAAGGTCGGTGTTGCCTTCGACATTCAAGTTCAGGACCTTCGATCGCAGGTCCACGATTCCCGACGCGGTGGCGTGCGTATCCGCGCCTTCGACCTCGAAGTCTCGAATCACGAGTTTCTGATTCTGAATCGAGACGTCGATCGGGCGTACCTGGTGGATCGGAATATCGCGAAGGCTCAGATCCAGCTCGGTGACGTGCGCCTCTCCGTTGACGGCGTCGAGCCTGGGCGCGTCGAGTTTGACGCGGCCTTCGAGGCTGACGACGCCGGAGAGCGGCCGGTCCTTCATGAATTGTTCGGGCCGGATATGAGTTGCGGAGAAAGTGAATTCCCCGGTTCCTTTGAGCGTGCCCCGGCCTTCGATCCTCGCGGCCGCATCGGAGACCGTCGCGTGCATCTGGCGTATGGTGAACGCGTTTCGATCGAAATCGACCTCTGCCCGTATCGCGGCCGGTTCGGACATCTGCTGCGTCTGGACGGTCGCGTTGTCCGTGACGAGCCTGCCTTCGACGACCGGATCGGTGAGAGTGCCGCTGACCACCCCGTCGACGGCGGCGTCGCCCGTCATGGTGGCGTTGTCGACCGGAAGCTGCGCCAGGTTGGCCGTCGCATGAATCTTCGCGCCGGTGTCCATTGAGCCGTCGGCGGTGAGGTCGATGCCGTTGCCTTTGACCTTGAAATTCTCGAAGCTCACATTGCGCGCTTCGAAGGGTTGGGCCTGGCCGGTGGCGTGAGCCTTACCGTCGGCGACGATGTCGTATTTGTCGTGTTGAACGTGACTTTGGTTTGCGGTGAGTGTCGCGTCGAAACGGTAAGGCGGCAGCATCCGCACTTCGCCGCCGACGGTCGCCGTGTACTTCGTGCTTATCGCGTGAATGGACGCGACTTTGTTCCGGGTGGCCCCTTCGAGTGCGATGTCGCCGTGCTCCTGGCCCCGGTAGACGATGTTGCGGAGTTCCCCCTTGATGTCGGCTTCCGGCGAACCGGTCGTACCGGTGATAGCGGCGTCGAGGTTCACGGCTGCCGAAAGATCGCGCACGTGTACGAGCAGGAAGTTGGTGACGTGAGCGTCTGCGGCGAGACGCCTGGTCGTGGTATTCAGGGAGCCCGTGGCCATAAGGCTGCCGTCCGCCTGTTTCGCTTCAAGCCGGTTCAGCACCAGCGTGTTGTTGGCGAACCGCCCATCGAGGCGCACGCTGTCGATGTGCGTGCCGCCGATATCGATTCCGTTCGACAGGCCGGTGACCGCGGCTCTCGGACGATCAATCGTACCGCCGATGGTGGCGGAGAGTGTGGCCTGCCCCTGTGCGTCCGGCGAGAAATCATGAACGTCGAGATCGATCCGTGGAATCGCGCCGGCGAGCTGCCTGCTATCCAGGTTCACGCGCAGGGAGCCGCCCGGCATGGTCGAGTGACCGAGCTGTGCCCGGAGCTCGTTGACGGTGACAAGACGTCCCCGGATCGCGGCTTTGGCGGACGCGTTGAGCGGTCCGATCCCGTCGTATGACGCATTGCGAACAACCAGGAACGCGTCGCCTGCCGGGTTTTCGAAAGTGCCCGCCAGTTTTCCGTTCAGTTTGATGAGGCCGTATTTGTGCTGCGTCGCGCGGAAACTTCCGGACAGCGTGTGATCGATCCCGGCCACGATGTTCGCGCGAATGTCGGCGTCCATGGCGTTGGCCGCGATATCGAGGCTGGCTTTGCCCTGATGCACACGAATGTTGCTGTGAACTCTCCCATACCGCGGGCTGGCGATATCGATCGCGCCTTCACCGGCCGAGTCCGAGAAATCCGAAGCCTTCCAGTTCAGGTTCAATGAACCGCCGGTCGTTCCCGGAATGCCGGCCGGGTCAAGTCGCAGCGCGCTCCAGATGAGAGTCGCCGTCTTCTTCCGATCGGAGATCTCCGCCGCGGCGGTCAACTGGCCCGCTCCTCCCTGGAGGACCCGAATATCTTTCATCTTGAGGATTCCGTCTTCGTACGAGGCCTGGCCGCTCGCCAGCAGGTCCTTCCATTTTTCGATCGTCAGCGGTTGCGCCGTGAAGTTCAGATGGAACGCCACCGACGGTGACCATTTCAGATCGCCGTCCGCTCCGCCTTTGCCGTCGTGTCCCGCATATTGGAGGCTCCAGTCGAGAGGTCCGAACTGGAGCGAATCGGGTCCCAGCAGGATCGGGACTTCCTGAAGCGCAATCTGCGTGTCCGGTGAAATGGTGACGGGCGCCGCGATCCGGATCCGGCCACGGCCGTTGACCGCGTCGAGGGTGAAGGCGGGAACGCGGACGAGCATGGTCTGGTTCGTGTAAGTCAGATTGACGTTATGAATGCCGAGCCGGGCGATCTGGAACCTGGGCATGGATGTTTTCTGCGGAGTGGGCTCGGGAATCACAGGCTCCGGCGACTGGATATTGATCGTGACGCCGTCTGCGAGAAGCGTGTTCACGACGATGTCCCGGCCGAAAAACGCGTTCCACGGCATGTCGATGGTGGCGTGGTCGATGCGAACCTTCGTGCCGTCCTTGTCGTAGACGAACCCGTCCAGAGAGGCGCGAAGCTGAAAGAGGTTCAAGCGGAGCTTATCCGCCTTGAACGGGAACCCGGCGCCGGCGCCGAGGTTCTGGATGCGCCGGAGAAGCCACTGCTGGAAGCTTGCGGTTTGAATCAGGATGAAGAGCAAAACGGTCAGCAGCAGGCCTGCGACGGCCAGGCGTTTCTTCCACATGCTTTTGTCGTCCTATCTAAATCGATTACATTGACTGGATGCAGTCCTGCCTCTTCTGCCGGATCATTCGCGGCGAGGTTCCGTCCGAGACGGTGTATCAGGACGACCTCGCAGTGGCATTCAAAGACATACGGCCGCAAGCGCCGGTGCACCTTCTGGTGGTCCCGAGGAAGCACGTTCCGACGCTTAACGACGTGAAGCCGGAGGACAATGCGACCCTCGCGCACCTCTTCCAGGTTGCGAGACAACTAGCAGAGCAGTTTGGCGTCCACCAGAAGGGCTACCGCACGATCTTCAACGTCAATGCGGAGGCCGGTCAGACCGTGTATCATCTCCACCTGCACGTCATTGGCGGCCGCCGGCTGAGTTGGCCGTAGTGGGGAAAAGGATGAGTCAGGACGAAAAACGGCGCTCGGACCGGGTGATCCCGGTCATCTCCGAAGAGGAGGCCGTGCTTGTGGGAACGGGGGCGGGCAAGCCTTCGCTGGCCAAACTGATCGACTTCAGCGAGGTCGGCACGCTCGTCTACCTGCTGGTCAAACCCGATCAGGACTTGCCCGTCGGCGCGCCCTGCACACTGACAATGTACGACAACGGCCACGTCTTCACCGTTGCCTCACGCGTCGTGCGCAGGACCGGCAACCTCATCGGTTTCGAATTCGCGGAAATCGCGCCGGAATCGCTCCACTACCTCCAATCCAAGTTGATCCGTATGGAAGTCGAATGGCTCAGGCTCAGCAAACCGGCCGGTTAGAATGGATGCCGGATTCCAATGAAGATCGATGTGTCCAGCCCGATCTTGCGGTGCCGCTCGAGAAATTGTTCAAGAGCCGGGTTTTCTACGTCCAGGAATCACGCTCGCCTTTAAGGTAGTTCTTCGGATATGTCTTCTTTGCAATGCCGCGGATTGCCTTTGCATGGTCTTTGGGTTCGACGATCAAACCCAGGATGGTTCAAACCGTGGTCAGCACAGTCGTTCCGAAGATGTCTGAGGCTCTGTGGTTTTCCAGACGGTCGGCCATGTGGATCAGCCGGTCCTGGCGGCTTGCGGAGAGGATCTTTTCGGTCAGGGCGCGGAACTTGTCCTGAAGCTCCGCCAGTGTCAGCGGGTTTTTTGAATCTCCCTTCGGGTACCCCACTTCCGCGGAAATCGTCTCTCCCGATTCCAAGGTCGCCGTGACCCGGGCCGGCCATTTCTCGGGGTACTCCGCCCCGAGCGATTCGTCGCGCACCATCGAAACGCGGTCCATCGTCGAACGAATGTCCGGGGCGTCCAGGTCTTCGAATTCCGTCAGCGAAACGCGGCCGCGCGTGAGAGCGGCGGCGACGGTATAGGGAAGGCAGAACTTCGCCGCGTATGCGGTTGCCGGCTGGACGCCGTTCAGGAGTTTGAACCCGGCGGGATAGATTCGAACCTCAAGGTGCCGGAGCGCTTCGGGCCGGACTTTTCGTTCGTTTCGCAGGATCAAAGTCGAGTCGATCGAGGAGTGGGTGTGCCGGCATGAGGCATGCTTCTTGAAGGAGTTGGTGAGTATTCGCCATGACGTGCCGAGGCCGTCGGTCAGCATGTCCGGCTCGGCGTCCTTCGACATCGCCGCAAGAAAGCCTTTGGGTCCCTCGAAAATCTTCTTCGCGCCGGTGAAGCCGCGCTTTCCCAACTCCGCCGAAAGGATTCCAGCCGCCGCGGCGTGAGCGGGATGGAGTTGTTTGCTCATCGCGCCGTCTTCGAGAAACTGCCAGAGTCCGGCGGCCTGCGTTCCCGCCGAGCCGATGGCTTCGACGATCTGCGATTCGGTCAAGCCGAGCAGGCGCGCCGCAGCAGCGGCAGCGCCGAACGTCCCGCAGGTGGCGGTGGTGTGCCAGAGATCGTAGTGCGTCCGCCCGACCGCTTCGCCGGCCCGGATACCGACTTCGTATCCGGCCACGATCGCTTCGATCAATTGCTTGCCGCCCGCGTCGATCGCTTCCGCAACCGCGACCGCTGCGGAAATGATCGGCGCGGCCGGATGAAGGACCGATGCGGGATGAAGGTCGTCCATTTCGACCGTGTGCGAAGCCGCGGCATTGATCTGTGCCGCCCACGACGCGGATGTCTTGAAGACGCCGGGAAGGGCCGTTGCGCGCGGATGGCCACCCTCGAGTTTTGCGAGGTCCGCATACATGCGCGCCGGAGGTTCGATGGCGCCCCGGAACGCCGACCCCATCCAGTCCAGAAGGCATTCCTTTGCGGATGCGCGGATGTTCTCCGGAAGGGTCTCGTATCCACAACCGGCGACGAATGCGGCGAGTCTTTGCGAAATCATGGCAAGTCCCTTTCGGCGGGTCCGTCATAGGTGACGTCCTTCATGTTCACCGCCCGGAATGGCCGCTCCCGCGTCACTTCCTCGACGGCATGAGCAGCGAGCCCCACCACTCGGGGAATGATGAAGAACGCCTTGCCATACTGCCATGGCATTCCCATATCCGAGACGATTCCGGAAATAGCCCCGTCAATGTTGAGCGGCTGTTTCAAGTGCGATGCGATCGCCTCGCCCAGCGCAAGATGCGGGCCGGCCAGATTCCAATCGCGCGCCTTCGCGACGAGCTTCAGAGTGCGTGGATCATGCGTGTGAATGGGGTGTCCCATTCCCGGGATGCGCTGCTTCCTTTCCTTGAAGGCCTTCACGATGTCCGCGGCAGTGGCGCCACTCGCCACCGACTCCTGGAGCAGTTTCGAACATTGCTCGATCGCGCCGCCATGATGCTCGCCAAGCGCAATCACACCGGCCGCCACCGCGGCCTGAAGCGGAGTTCCGCCGGAGGCGGCAAAACGGGTCGCGTCGATCGAGGGGGCAAGCAGGGAGTGGTCGGTGCTGGAGATGAAGATCATTTCCAGGATCTGCCCTTCGCGTCCTTTCGGCAGCTCGCCTTTGAATGTGAGATAGACGATGTCGCCGAAGCTGGAACGTTCCATCAGATCCTGCACACGGTAGCCGCGGATCAGAATCTTGTTTTCTGCAACAGACGACAGTGAAGTTCTCCAGAAGGTATCGCTCAATGTGACTCCTCGCGATTCACAATACACATGGTTTTCAACTGCGACCGGTAAAGGCGCCGGACCCGCAGAAAGAATTCCTGATAGTCCCTCGACTGATAATCCGGATACGTCCAGGGGAAAAATTGAAATGTGTTGTTCTTGAAGTGCATCGTCACCTCGGCAAAGATTCCGCGGCCGAGGTAGATTCTATGGTAGAAATTCTTCGTTGATGCGAGCACCACCTTCGCATTTTCGAGATATCCAGGATCCAGGTTGACCGGGCGTTTCACGCTCCCATTGAACGCACCTTCAAGGTCGTTCGTCTGCCTCTTGATGTCCGCGAGTTGATCTGCTTCAATCAGGCGCTCGAAGGAAAAGAAAACGCGGTCGACGGCGTCGCCCATTTCGGCGGCATAGTAGTCCGTGAAGTCGAACGGGATGACCGGCGACTCGTGATCGACCGCGCCATACAATTCCGTCAGACGTTTTTTGACCGGCGAGACCAGCGCCGGGTCGGAAACAAGGACGCCGATGAAATGTTTGACCGGTGTAAACGAACGAATGGACCCCATAAATTTTGGTGTCAGGCACCGCTGACACCGGAATTCGAACTATAGATCATGCCGACCCCAGGAACACAACTCTCACTCAGGGAACTTCAGGAGAGGTACGCCGATCCCGCCGTTTCCGTCCCGGCGCAGATCCTGCGCAAACTGCAGCGTGACCCGCGGACCGGTGCGCGCAAGCTCTACAAGACTCTCGCGAAGCGGGCCGAGGACCAGAAACATGAGCGCGTCCGCCTCGATGCCATGCTTCATTTTGAGCGCGTGCTGTGGAAAGCGGGCATCGTTCATATCGCGGGCGTGGACGAAGTCGGCATGGGACCCCTCGCCGGCCCGGTGGTCGCCGCCGCGGTGATATTCCCGCCGGATGTGGAGATCGACGGAATCGACGACTCGAAAACGCTCGATGAGGCCACACGAGTGAGATTGGACGTGGAGATTCGCGCGAAGGCGTCGGCCATCGGCATCGGCCTGGTCGAGGTCGACGAAATCGACCGCCTCAACATTTACCATGCCGGACTCCGCGCCATGCAGATGGCTCTGGCGGATCTCTCCATCAGTCCGCAGCACGTTCTCGTCGACAGTCGAACCATTCCGGGCGTGGCTCAGCCGCAGAACAGTTTCGACAAGGGCGACGGCATCAACTTCTCGATCGCCTCGGCATCCATCGTCGCGAAGGTCTTTCGCGACCGGCTCATGACCGGACTCGACGCGCAATATCCGGGTTATGGTTTTGCCAGTCACAAGGGCTATGCCACGCCCGAGCATCAGAACGCCATCCGCGAACTTGGCCCGTGCCCGATCCACCGCCGATCCTTCGATTACATCCGCGAACTCTGCGGCCAGTATTCGGATCTCTACTACGAAATGAAGGATCGCGGATCGAAGATCGCATCGCGCTCCGAAATGCCGGCCTGGGAAAAAGACATCCGGTCGATCGGCGGGCGGCTTTCCGAAATGGAGAACAAAAAACTCCACCTGATGAAAAACCGCCTCTGGAAACGGCTGGGGAACGCACTGTAGCCGTTCACCGAGGGCCGCCCCGGCCTCTGGAACGTTGGGCCCCGGCCGCGAGCCGGATCGTCACGAAAAGGTCATGGCGCTTGCGGAGCCCCCGAATTTCGAGGACACTCCAGCGCATGAAAAGCGACTTCAAAAACGCGGTTCGGTCTCTGGTGCGCCGTCCGGGCTACACGGGAGTGATCGTTTTGACTCTGGCGGTGATCATCGGCTGCAACACGGCGATTTTCACGATGTTGAATGCGGTGCTGCTTCGACCGCTCGCGTACGCGTCGCCGGAACGGCTGGTGACGCTTTGGGAAAGCAACCGCGGACAGGGTATCGACCAGGCCGACGTGTCCGCTCCCGTCTTTGTCGATTGGCGCCAACGGGCGCACAGTCTGGACTCGGTCACGGCGTACCGCTATCTGGGGCACACGCTGACGGTGGCCGGCGGCGATCCCGTTCACATCGCCAGTGTTGAGGTATCGCCCTCGTTGTTCAAGACCGTCGGTGTTCAGGCCGGCCTCGGCCGGGCATTCACCGCTGATGAGGAGAAATTGCAGAGTGCGCGGGTCGCCCTGCTCAGTCATTCGGCATGGGTCACGCGTTTTGGCGCCGATCCGAAAATTGTCGGCCGGGTGATCCGGCTTGATGGGCAGCCCGTCACGATTGTCGGCGTCATGCCCCGGGAGTTCCAGTTTCCGCCGGCGGACAGCAGGGTTGAAGTGTGGATTCCGCTTCGATTAGGCGAAGCCTTTCAGCAACCTCGCATGCATCGCATGTACAACGTCGTGGCGCGGCTGGCGCCGGAAGTGGCGGTGAAGCAGGCGAAAGATGAAATGAACCGTATCGGTGCGGCGATCGCCTCCGAACATCCGGATTCGAACGCGGGATGGGGCGTGACACTCGTTCCGGCTCATGATCAGTTGATCGGCAAATTCCGGACAATGCTGTGGATGCTGTTCGGCGCGGTGACGCTCGTTCTTCTGATCGGCTGCGTCAATGTCGCGAATCTCGTGCTCGCCCGGGCTGCCGAGTCGACGCGCGAATTTGCCGTCCGGTCGGCGCTCGGCGCAAAGGGTTTCGCGCTGCTCCGGTTTTCACTGGCCGAGGGTCTGTTGCTATCCTTCGCAGGTGGGTTGGCGGGACTGGCGATCGCGCAGTGGGGAGTTGTGATTCTGCGCGGACTGGTTCCCGCGGGTATTCCGCGAGCGGATCAGATACGTATCGACGTCGCCGCCCTGTTGTTCACCGCCGTCGTGTCGGCGCTCGCCGGTTTGGTTTTCGGAGCGGTTCCCGTGCTTCAGACAATGCGGTCGAATCTTTCCGAAATCCTCCAGGGATCCGGCCGGGGCAGTTCGGTCGGACGGGGAATGCGCCGATTGAGCGATCTGCTGGTCGCCGCGGAGGTTGCCCTGGCCGTCATTCTTCTGATTGGCGCCGGTCTGATGGTCGGCAGCCTGTTGCGTTTGGTGAACACGGATCCGGGGTTCCGAAAGAGCAACGTCATCTCCGCCGTCGTGTCATTGCCTCAGGCGAGATACCCGGAAGGAGCATCGCAGCGGCAGTTCTTCAATGACCTGGTGGCCCGCGTCAAAGCGATTCCCGGTGTGGAAAGCGCGGGCGCCGTCTCCCGATTGCCGATGAGTTCCGTGGGAACCGATTTCAATCTTCCGTTCAACACTCCCGGTCTTTCCGCGGCCTCTCCCAGCGAAAGGCCGCGGGTCCGGGCGCGAGTCGTGATTGCGGGATATTTCCAGGCGATGGGGATCCGGCTGTTACGCGGCCGTGTGCTTCAGGAAATGGACGGCGAGAACGGATACAACGCCGCGGTCATCAACGAAACGATGGCGAAGTTGTATTTCAAGGACAAGGACCCGATCGGCCGGAAGGTGGGGATGCCGATGATGGGCGAAGTCCAGATCGTGGGTATTGCCGGCGACGTCCTCCACGACGGGCTGCAGGCATCCGCCGGTCCCGAGATCTATGTTCCGTTCAAGCTGTTCCCGGTCGCGGAAATGCACATTGTCGCTCACACGCTCGGGGATGCCGGCTCGACCATCAATACGATCAAACAGAAGATTCTGGAAATCGATCCGCAACAGCCGATCACCGAGACTTCCAGTATCGAGCAATTGTTGTCGGCCTCCATCGCCCAGCCTCGTTTCAATATGGCGATGCTGATCGCGCTCGGCGTTTGTGCGGTTGTTCTGGCGGCGGTCGGCATCTATGGCGTGGTTTCGTACGCCGTCGCCCGCCGCACCACGGAAATCGGAGTCCGGATGGCGCTCGGCGCCGGCCGCGGCCAGACGCTCCGGCTGATTGTGGGAGAGGCGGTTCGCGTGGTAGGGGTGGGAGCCATCGTTGGAGTACTCTGCGCCCTCGGCCTCGTCCGGTTCATTCGCACACTCCTTTTCGAGATTCAGCCGACCAATCTGCCGGCCTATGCCACGTCGATCGTCGTCGTGCTTGCGATCGGCGTGCTCGCCGCCGCGGTTCCCGCCATTCGCGCCACCCGCGTCGATCCTGTGGAGTGTCTGCGCCAATCCTAGTAAGATGTGCCGACATTTTGGAGGAAATCCACATGAGAAGAGTTCTCGTTTGTATGTTGTTGGCGCTCGTTCTGCCCCTGGCCACGACGCTGGCTCAAAGGCCGGCCAACGCTCCGGATACGGCTCCGGGCGGGAAGGCTCCGGACACGGTGTATCTGGAAGAACTGACCTGGGCGGAGACACGCGACATGGTGAAGGCCGGCACGACGACCGTGATCGTCGGTACGGCCGGACAGGAACAGAAGGGGCCTCACATGGTGGATTCCGAACATCACCAGGTGATGGACTACACGGCCGACAAGATTGCCCGGGCGCTGGGCAAGACGCTTGTCGCTCCGACCATCACGTATGTTCCTGAAGGCAGTTGGGAAAACATCGGCGGTCACATGGCCAAGCCCGGAACCATCTCGCTTCCGGACGACCGGTTTCTCGAACTGCTCATCGCCGCCGGAAAGAGTCTGAAGTCCGGCGGATTCAAAACCATCCTTTATATAGGCGAGTCCGGCGGCAACCAGCAGGGCATGGCGAAGGCCGCGGACATGCTGAATGAACTCTGGAAGGGCGAGGCGAAGGCCTACTGGATCGGCGACTACTACGCCAAGTCGCACACGGACCAGGAAAACTACATCACCGAAAAGATGGGCGTTCCGCGCGACAAGATCGGCGGACACGCCAACCTGATGGACACGTCCGAACTGCTTTTCGTCAATCCGAAAGGCGTCCGCAAAAACAAGCTGGCGGATTTCGCCTACCCGAACAGCGGTGTGAGCGGCGATCCCACCAAGTCCACGCCGGAACTCGGCAAGGTCCTCCTTCAAATCAAAATCGATAATGCTCTCGCGCAAATCAGGAAGGTCACGCCCGCGGCGACTCCTCCGAATTACGCGCAACTTGCCGCTGCTGCACAAGCGGAACGCGGAGCAGCCGGCGGCCAGCGCGGTGGCGGGCAGCGCGGCGTTGGCCAGCGCGGCGGCGGTGCGGATGCCGCCCCAGCGCCGAAACTCGAGCCGACCATGCTGACGGCGCCGGCAGGCCTTTCGCCGACCCAGCCTCCGGACACGACTTCTCTTGAAGAACTCACGTGGGAAGAAGTTCGGGACCTGATGAAGGCCGGCAAGACGACGGTCATCATTCCGACCGGCGGCACGGAGAAGAACGGCTATCAGATGGTTCTCGGCAAACACAACTACGTCGTGGCGAGAACCGCCGACATGATGGCCCGCCGTTTGAAGAACGCACTGGTCGCGCCGGTCGTGAAGTGGGTTCCGGAAGGGAACGTCGATTCCCAATGCCCCGGCTGCCTCTCGCTGCCTTCGCCGGCATACGACATGCTCCTCGACGCGGCGGCGCGCAGCCTGAAGATCCAGGGTTTCAAAGAAATCCTTTTCATCGGCGACAGCGGCGGCAACCAGGCCGGAATGAAATCGGTTGCCGATAAGCTGAACGCCGAATGGAAAGATGCGGGCGTGAAAGTCTACGCACTGCTCGACTACTACGAGCAGTCCCGTATTTATTATCGCGCCTGGCTGCAGGCCCAGTTCGGCTATGACGAAGAGACGGCGGGCAGTCACGCCGGAATCACGGACACTTCCCAGATGCTGCAGGTGTTTCCTCAGGGTATTCGCAAAGACCGGATGCTGCCGTGGGGCGGACCGAAGGACTCGGGGGTGAGCGGCGATCCGTCCAAGGCGACGGCCGAGATCGGGAAGATGGGACTGGAATTCAAGGTCAACGCGGGATTGAACCAGCTTAAAGCCCTCAAGAACCCTCCGCAACGTGGCGCCCGCGGGGGAGGGAATTAGATCAAGGCGGCGCGTGGAGTGAGCATTGCGATTAATGCCGACGATGATTTAAGGCACGCCACCGGCATTGCGATGGAGCCGCTGAACGGCGCGTCTAGCATCGGCCTGCTCAAGATGGGGCTCGCGCCGTTTGCGGCTCATCGCAATGCCGGCCGTTGGGCATCGAATCCCGGAACGTTTAACACGACGTCGTTCGAATCATCACCGGGTGGCCATCATGAAAAAGAACAGAAAAACACTATCGTCAAAACCGAAACGGACTCAGGACCAGATCGACCGATTTGTCACCGGGCAAGCTGATACGGATTCCGCTTGGGAAGAAGCCTTAGTGGTTAAGCGACAGAAATCCGATGTCAGATAGCGATTGAAGTCGTCGAAAGCGGCGATCGCCTCACCGCGT
>JAHFTY010000203.1 GCA_023265365.1 Acidobacteriota bacterium | reverse complement strand
TTGCAATACGCCCGACAGGCTTGGCCAGTACGCCCTGTGGCAGGGCGGCATGGAACCCAACATTCCGGTGGGTTCGGAAGCCGGAGTCGCGAACGGAATGAAGCGGGCGGTGGCCGGCGCGGAGCGCGAGCAGCGTGAAGGCGCCAGCGGCAAATGGGTGGCCCACTGGAAAATGGTTCATATCGTGCGGCCGGTCTGGGAAAAGGCCGGGGAGGATAACCAACTGGGCCGCAAGTTCCCGCCGCTCACCTACACCTCCACAGACGCCGACGGCTTGATCCTGCTCGAACCCGCTCCCCGGACGGTGCGGGGCGCACGCGATCTGCTGAGTGTCGCGCTGCAGTATGGAAATGCCTTCGGACAGGGGCTTCAGGCAGCAGCCCTCAAGCCCGCGGATTACTTCGGTAACGAGGATGTCCTATACCTCATGGAAGACATGGCCACGGGCGAAATCCGGTTGAGCATTCTCTGGGAGTGGCTTCATAAGAACGCCTCGTTGACCGACGCCGACGATCCGACGGGAGTCAAAGCGGGCGATCCTTTCACCGCCGCGTTGTCTTCGCGCCTTCTGGCGGAGGAATACGAGAAGCTGCGCAACGCAGGCAATCGCGACGTCCACGACAATTCCAAACAAACCACTCTGCCGATCGCGCTCGAAATCGTCCGGACTTACATCCTGGACGATCTCAAGTTGCCCTGGTACATCGACCTTCTGAACATCAACCTCAACAACTTCGACCTTGCGGAATCAAAAAAGCGGATTCAGCTTCTGGCCGAAGCATTCCGCAGAGATGGGACGCGGGTTACCAAGAACATCGACTTCTGAGACCGCGAATATGGAATGGAACGGCAGCGACTATCCGACCCGCAGCCACCACTTTTTCTCGGGAGTGCCGTATCACCATCTGGTCGGAAAGGCGTTTGACGCCCCAAGGCTGGGACAGGAGTTTGTCGAGGACCTGCCCGCCGGCAAGGTGGTCTAGTCCTGCCTGGAGGCGCGTTTTTGACACAAGACATTCCCGCCTTGGCCGAGGCGGGGTTCCTCGAAGCGGCGGGCCGGTCGTTCAACAAGAACATCCAACCGTATTGCCACAGGCCCGGACACCTTAGAGTTTTTCCTCACGGAGACTCCAATTCTGCCGGTAACATTGCGGCCTATTCCCATTGAACAAAGCGATAAGGAGAATCCCATGGTGAAGAGAACGACAGCCGTTTTCGTGGTGGTCTTATTGATGTTTTCCGTTTCCGCTTTCGCGCAGGAGACCTACAAGAAACCTCCTCAGGCGATCCTGGACGTTCTGAACGCGCCATTGCCTCCGCAAGTCTCGACGAATCCGACACGGGACACGATGGTGATGGCCGACCAACGCCGTTATCCACCGATCTCGGATCTCGCCCAGCCGATGTTGCGCCTTGCCGGATCGCGCATCAATCCGAACACCAACGGGCCTCATCGAGGCACGTACTACGTTTCTCTCCAGTTGAAAAAAATCCCCGATGGCGTCGAAACCAAAGTGACCCTTCCTCCCAATGCCAGAGTGAGCATGCCGGTCTGGAGTTTTGACGGAAAGCAGTTCGCCTTCACCAACACGATCGCCAATGGAATCGAACTGTGGGTCGGCGATACGGCGACGGCCCACGCCCGCAGGATTGCGGGGCTGATGATCAATGCCGCATACGGGGAGTCGCTTCAATGGGCGGACAATCGGACACTTCTGGTGCAGTCCGTGCGCGCCAACCGGGGCAAAGCGCCGGAAAAGCCGGCCATCCCCGTCGGCCCGAATGTTCAGGAAACCTCCGGCAACGCCGGGCCGGCCCCGACGTACGAGGATCTGCTGCAGAATCCTTACGACGAAGCGCAGTGGGAGTACTACACGACTTCCCAGTTGGCCTCGGTGGATGTGACGACAGGCAGGATGACTCCCGTGGGAAAACCGGCGATGTTCCAGTCCGTGGACCTGTCACCCGATGGCAAGCATCTGCTGGTCTCGAGCATTCATCGGCCGTTTACCTACACGCGGCCCGCCGCCTCGTTTCCGAAACTGATCGAAGTCTGGGATCGGACGGGTGCGGTTGTTCATAAAGTCGCGGATCTTCCGCTTTCGGAAAATGTGCCGATCGGCGGCGTTCGCGTGGGCCCGAGAAACCTGCAGTGGCAGCCCAGGGAGCCCAACACGCTTGTCTGGGTGAACGCTCTCGACAACGGAGACCCTGATGCGAAAGTCCCGAGCCGGGACCAGGTCCTGATGTCGAAAGCGCCGTTTACATCGGCGCCAACGGAGTTGTTCCGGACCCAACATCGTCTGTCCGGCCTCAGCTGGGTCCAGGGCGACAACGTCGCGCTCATCAGCGACACCGATCGCATGAAGAAATGGACGCGAACCTTCGTCGTCACACTCGATCAAAAGACGGAGCCGCGCGTCATCTGGAGCCGGAGTACTCAGGATCGCTACAACGACCCAGGGCGCCCGGTAAACTGGCAAATGCCGAGCGGTCATAGCGTCGTGGCCCAGAGCGGCGACAACATCTTCCTCGCAGGCGACGGTTCCTCGCCGCAGGGCGACCTGCCGTTCCTGGACCGGTTCAACCTGAAAACACTGAAGGCGGAACGCGTCTTCCGGGCGGCTCCCAACACGTATGAGTCTTTCGTCACCCTGCTGAGCCCGGACGGATCGCGATTCCTCACGCGTCACGAAACTTCCATCGAACCGCCCAACTACTACGTCCGTACCGCCGCGGGCGCAACGCCGCAAATGCTGACGAAGTTCGCCGATCCGACCCCGATCCTGCGCAAGATCAAAAAACAGCTCGTCACCTACGATCGGCCCGACGGCGTTAAGCTTTCGTTCACGCTCTATCTCCCTCCCGACTACAAAGAGGGAACGCGCCTGCCGACCGTGGTCTGGGCTTATCCGACCGAGTACAACGATGCCGGTACCGCAAGCCAGGTGAGTGGTTCCACCGCGCGATTCACGACCCTCATCGGCCCCTCCGAATTGTTCTATGTCCTGGCAGGCTATGCGCTGCTCGAAAACGCCGCGATGCCGGTCGTCGGCGCGCCGGACGTGGTCAACAACACCTACGTTCAACAAATCACGATGAACGCCAAAGCGGCAATCGAGAAGGCGACCGCCATGGGCGTAACCGACCCCAACCGCGTTGGCGTCGGCGGTCACAGTTACGGCGCGTTCATGACGGCCAATCTTCTGGCGCACACTGACTTGTTCAAAGCGGGCGTCGCGCGCAGCGGCGCGTACAACCGGACCTTGACGCCGTTCGGATTCCAGAACGAACAGAGGACGCTGTGGGAGGCGCCGGAAACGTATCTCAACATGTCGCCGTTCATGTTCGCGAACAAATTAAAGGAGCCGATTCTGTTCACCCACGGCGAAGCCGACGACAATACCGGCACCTTCCCCATCCAGTCCGATCGCATGTTCGCCGCGGTGAAAGGCAGCGGGGGAACCGCCAGGCTCGTCACGCTGCCTTACGAAGCCCACGGCTATCTGGCGCGTGAAACCACCGAGCATGTGCTTTATGAGATGATCAATTGGTTCGAGCGCTTTGTTAGAGACGTGCAGCCCAAGCCGGGCAGCAAACAATAAGGAGTAACGAATGAAGCAATTCACCGCAATCATTGCGCTGAGTATCATGATGGGGGTTTTCGCCATGAGCCAGGACAAGAAGGACGCCGGCAAAGCGAAGGAAGTGACGACGTCCTCGGGACTGAAGTACACGGACCTGGTCGTGGGTACCGGCGAAGAAGCCAAGAAAGGCGACAAGGTATCCGTCCACTACACGGGCTGGTTCTACAACGGAGGCAAACGCGGCGACAAATTCGACAGCTCGGTCGGCCGCGCGCCGTTTGACGTGCAGATCGGCGTGACGCGAGTGATTCAAGGATGGACCGAAGGACTGCAAGGGATGAAAACCGGCGGAAAGAGACAGTTGATCATCCCGCCCGCTCTTGCTTATGGCGAACGCGGCATGCCGGGAGCCATTCCGCCGAACTCCACCCTGGAGTTTGAGGTGGAGTTGCTGAAGATCACGAAGTAGCGGTGCCCACACCTCGACCTGCGCGGCGCCGGCTGCATGCCGGCGCCGCGTCTGCCAGGCCAAACAGCGGAATAGTACGGTCTTCGTTAGGCCTCCTCGCTGATGTCCTTCAACGTCTCTCCGGCGACTCCTTCCTTGGCCCGCGCAAGATCGCCCAGTGAGACAACCCCGACCAGCCGTTTGTCGCGGTTCAGGACGAGCATTCATTTCACTTCTTCTGCTTTCATGCGGTCCGCACAACGCTCGACAATCAGGCAGCTTGCGTTTTCCTGTCGCCGACCCTCAGGATGCCGAGCAACTCGCCATCGGACGTGGTGACGATGGCGCTGTCGGCTTCATCCTTTTTCAACTCTTTCAGAATCTCCCGTGGATCGCTGTCCGGACGATAAGTGCGCGGACCCGGTTTCATCACCCCGGAGGCCCGTGATAGCGGGTTCGCGTTCCAGGCGTCCCCATCGATGATGCCCATCACGATGTTCCGGTCGTTCAGGACCACGCAGATATCGTTCGTGCCCCGCCGGTTCTGAACGTCCTGCATCCGGTCCCGGAGAAGACACGTCTGCACGTTCGTCTTCAGATACTGTTTCAGTTTCGGCCGGGTTGCGTTGGCCCCCTCGGTTTCAAATCCCGAGGCGACCCAGTCTTCCTTGCCGGGCGTGTACCGGTAGACCTCTTGAAAACCCATGCTTTCGAGCCGCCAGGCCGCGCGCGCGCTGAGGTCGCATTGATAATTGGCGCAGTACACGATAACGGCGGTGTCTTTTCGCATCTGCCTGGTGTTCTCGGGCGTCAGACGATCAAGCGGTATGTTGATGGCTTTGGGAAGGTGTTCCTTCTTGTATTCGGCGGCGGGCAGGACCTCGAGGATTTGGGCGCGGTCCTGTTCGATAAGTATTTTCACATCTTTGCGGCGAATCTCGATCGGCATACAACTTCTCCTACTTATTTAGACGCGTCCGATCCACGACTGGCTTGGTTTTACGCTTCGTCCGAACGCCCATTGACGAGTTATTCGCGCTGGGTCTCGGAAGAGATGGCGAACTTCCTGCTGTCTGAATAAGGCGAAATCAGGGAAAAGCGTTTTCCCCTCCTCGACGAGGAGGGGTGGCGCGAAGCGCCGGGGTGGTGCTGTTGAGAAAATGGATTTTGTTGAACCAACCGCCCCGCCGCTCTGCGGCACCCGCCAAGGCGGGGAAAAGTCTTTGGACAGTTCTGGGCGATGCACGAGGGTTGCAGTGATGGCGAGACGGCTTTTCGGTGGCGCAGGACCTGCGGTCTGGCAGGCGCGTCTTCTGGGGCGGTTCTCAGCTTCGTATCGTGGTGCGGGAGCCTAGGACTTCGCGGACTTTCTGAAGAAGTTCGCTAAGGCGGAACGGCTTCGCCAGGAATTCCGAGTTCGGTTCGAGCGACCCCTTGTCGAGGATGGCTCCTTTTGCATATCCCGAAACGTAAAGGATCTTTGTGCCGGGCCGCATTTTGGTGACGTGTGATGCCAGTTGGCGGCCGTCCATCTGCGGCATGACGACGTCGGTGACCAGCAGGTCGAACTCGTCCGGAGTCTCCTTGCACAGGCGCACGGCTTCGATACCGTTGCGGACATCGAAGACCTTGTACCCCTGTTCGCGCAGCGCGTGGACGGCGGCCTGGCGCAGGCTGTCTTCGTCTTCGACCAGGAGGATTGTTTCGCGATTCGTCCCGGCAACCGGCTCGACGAATTTCTGGGTTTCAACTTCTTCCAGCGATTCGTAAATCGCCGGGAAATAGATCCGGAACGTGGTGCCGACGGCGATCCGGCTGTCGACTTCGATCTGGCCGCCGCTCTGCTCGACGATTCCGTAAACGGTCGACAGGCCGAGACCGGATCCTTTGCCGTCCTGCTTGGTGGTGTAAAACGGTTCGAAGATGCGCGACAGGGTTTCTTCGTCCATGCCCATTCCGGTATCCGAAACGGTGAGCACGACGAAATGCGCTTCCTGCGCCTCGGCGGTTCGATATCGGGGAGAGCGTTCCGGGCCGAGGTTCATGGTTCCGATGCGCAGGCGTCCCCCGGAAGGCATGGCGTCCCGCGCATTGACGACCAGGTTCATCATCACCTGCTCGATCTGTCCGCGGTCCGCCCGAATTGCGGACAGTTCGGGCGACAGCGACGTGATGAGTTCAATGTCTTCTCCGATCATCGGCCGCAGCATGTTCTCCATGCTTCGCACGACGCTGTTGAGATCGAGGACCTTCGGATTGAGCACCTGCTTGCGGCTGAACGCCAGCAACTGCCTGGTCAACGCTTCGGCGCGGACGGCCGCGCCCTGGATTTCGTTGAGGAAGGCAACCGCGGTGGAGTCTTGGCGAACGCGCGCGAGCATGAGATCGGTGTAGACGAGCATCACCGTCAGCAGGTTGCTGAAGTCGTGGGCCACTCCGCCGGCAAGCACGCCGACCGCTTCCATCTTTTGGGATTGTCTCAATTGCTCTTCGAGGTCGCGGCGTTCGTCGGCGGCGAGAGCGAGCGAGACAAGGTCGGCGAGGGACGCGACGAAATGTTCTTCCTCGATCGTCCATTTGCGCGGCTCATCGACCTGCTCATGACAAATGATCCCCACCACGGTGCCGTGAATGCGAATCGACGCATCGAGCTTTGAAGCGATTCGTTTCGGCGCCAGGTATTCGAGCGCAAGCTCCTTCGTCCGCGGATCCGTTAAGGCGTCACGAACGGCCAGGGTCCGGTAGTCGTGCAGTGCTTCAAAGTATCTCGGACAATGGTTGATCGAAAGCGCACTAGGCTCGCCCTGGGAAAGACGGCCCTCGGCGTACAGGCATTCTTCGTTGATTTCGGTTCGATCCGAATTGAACAGCCAGACGCTGGCCCTGGTGGCGTTCAGCGTCTTCCCCGAGATCCGCACGATGTTTCGCAGGACGGTTCCAAAGTCGGCCGTCGATGTCAGCGCCAGCTCGTGCAGAGCGTCCTGGTGCCGGAGGATCTGTTCGGTTCGCGTTCGAAGACTTTCCTCCGCCAGCTTTCTTGCGGTGATGTCCATGGCGACGCCAAGAACCATCTGCTGTTTTCCGTCAGGCGAGAGAATCGGACGCTTGATCGTCTGCAGCCATCGGACGTGACCCTCCACATCCGTGATCGACGCTTCCGGCAGGGATTTCTCGGTCAAAGTCGAGAGAACTTCCAGGTCTTCCCTCCGATACTGTTCCACTTCACCGGCGTTGTTATGGAAGTCGGCGTCGGTCTTGCCGAGGAGGTTCGCGACCGTCGTCCCATAGGCTTCGGCGACCGCCTGGTTCACCAGACGGTATCGGCCCTCGCGATCCTTCGCAAAAATGAAGTTGGGGCTCTGGTCGATGATCTGGCGCAGGAAAAGCCGCTGCCCTTCGAGCGTCTCGGCGAACAGTTTACGGTCGGTAATGTCGCGGACGATGGCGATGAGCTGGTCTTCCAGAACCGGAAGCAGCCGCAGTTCGTAGTGTTTGTCATCGCCGCGCAGATTCAGCGAGTACTCAACGATGACGGGGGCGCGGGACCTGGAGATCGTTTCGAGGGCGTTGCGCAGGATGGCGCGGGTGCTCTCGACCGGAATGTCCTGAATGCGTCTCCCGATGAGTTGTTCGCGGGATACCAGGAACTCGTCCGGGTCGCCGCCTTTGCAGTCGAGAATGCGGCCTTCGTGATCGAGGCGGAAAAACAGATCGGGGAACGCCTGAAAAATCGCGCGCATCTCCGAGTTCGCCTGAAGCAGCTCGCGCGAGCTGAGGTCCAGCGACCGTTCGAGCATCAGGCGGTCGGAGTCCGCCTCGACGTAGGCTTCGTTGATGGCATCCAGAAACGCGGCGATGGCGGGATTCTGACGGTCCTGCTCATCGAGGAATCTCTTGATCTGACGATTCAGTAATGGATGCATCACCGGCCTAGACTTCCCTGAAAGTGGTAATCGTCATTGTTTGATTGTGGAGTTCACATTTCGCATTGGGCGTGAACGGTGAGATTTCGCCATACGAATAAAAACCGGTCAGCGTGCAGTCCTTGTTGAACACCTCGCTGACGCTCTCCACTTCCTCTTCGATCCGTTGCCGCAAAAGCAGCTTCCTGCCGACACAGCTGATCAACAGCGCAAGCTGAACCGCCGACTCCGTGATCGGCGCATTGCTGCGCCGGGCCGCGGTCGCGGCGCCGTCGATCAGGCGGTCGAAGTTGGCCTTCATCAGCCTGGCGTACGCTCCCTGTGGAATATCGCCGGCGAACGTCAGGCTC
>JAHFTY010000202.1 GCA_023265365.1 Acidobacteriota bacterium | reverse complement strand
CGGCTGGTCGCTAAACAGCCAGTGCTTCAGGTCCGGTTCGAACAACGCCAGGATCTCGCGTTGCCTGTTCCTTTGACGGAAACGCTGCTCCGCCTCATCGGACCGGATCGCGCGAAACGCAACGATGCCTAGCAATACCAACGGCATGATCACGAGCAGGGTGAACATAAGAATGACCGTACGATTCCGGCGGATAATCTCCGGCAGGCGCTGCATAGCCGTACTTTAGCGTCAGCAAACGTAAACATGTGTGAAGTTTCGGTTAAGTTTGCTGAAGGATCTGCGGCCTCGCCGCCATCTGGTCCGGTGCCCCACGCCGTAGTCCGTTGGCTTCAGCCCACGGTTCCGCATGCGACAAGAAAACCGTGGGCTAAAGCCAACCGACTACAGCGTGACGGCAACGACCAGATTTCGCGGACGAGAACAAAATTGTCGTTACGCCCGCTTCGGCAGAGCGGACAGAAGTCGCTCGACATCTTCCATGTCATTGAAGACCGACGTTCCAATCCGGATGTGATTCCACCGGGCCGTGATCCTCACATTCGCGGCGGTGAAGGCCGGAGCCAGACCCTCAACCGGCGATCACGGTCGGATTGTTGGTGTAGCCCATCGAGAACATGCCGGCTGCGCCTCTGAATGATGTCCGCGTACACCATCGCCCCTTTGGCGTGCGCCATCTCGGACACGCGCTTGAGGTCGTGCTGAAAGCCGTTCACAAACGACGTCGCGGAAACAGCGACCAATCGGGTCTTTCCTTTGACGATCGCCTTGTCGAGATCTTCGACAGGAATGCGGCCGTCCTTGATCCTGACCCACGTGACCTCAACTCCGCCTGCCGGGTACGATCTGCAAACGGGGAAAGAACTCTGGCGTTTGAAATCCGAGGGGGATCTTCCGGCGGCCACACCGGTGTTTTCGAACGGCCTCATTTATGTTTTGAGACTCGCACGGCGCAGGAATGCCGCTGTTCGCCATTTTTCCTGACGCGTCAGGTGATATCACGCCCGCCGAATCCGCCAGTGAAAGCCGTGGTCTGGCGTGGCAGATTCCTCGCAACGTGAACGAGACGATGGCGACGCCGATTGTTTTCGGAGGTTTGGTTTATAGCCTCGCCGACAACGGCGTCCTGAAGGTGTATGACGCACTGAAGGGCGGGCAAAAATACATAAGACGGCTGGGTGCCGGAGGGGGCTTTTCAGCTTCACCAATTGCCGTCGATTCCAAGATTTTCTTCAGCAGTGAAGACGGCGAAGTTTATGTTGTAAAGGCTGGACCTGAATTTGAGTTGCTGTCGAAGAATCTGATGGGCGAACCGGTACTGGCTACACCAGGGTTGCGCCCTCAATGAATCCGACATACAAGTCGACATACCCGTCCGGATCGAAATCGCCCCAGGCCGCGGCGCGCGTTTCATCGAGATCGGCAAGTCCGGCGGCCGCAGCGATATCCGTGAACCTGGCTCCATCGTTTCGGTATTGCCGATTGGGAACGTCCTTCGCGAATCCGGACTGTTCCTGAGACTGCTCGGCGTTGACCGCCCCGATAATAGTTCGTGCGGATGCTGGGTGCGCCGTTGTTGTATCGGCTGTCAGTCGAATACCACTGTTTTATTTCCGTAACAGAGGATGCGGTGTTCGAGGTGCCATTGAACGCCGCGCGACAAAGCGATCCGTTCGACGTCCCTTCCCTTCTGAACGAGATCGTCCGCCCGGTCGCGATGCGACACGCGGATCACCTCCTGCTCGATGATCGGTCCCTCGTCCAGAACGTTCGTCACATAGTGGCTCGTCGCCCCGATCAGTTTCACGCCGCGTTCGAACGCCGCATGGTACGGCCGCGCGCCGCTGAACGCCGGAAGAAACGAGTGATGCACGTTGATGATCTGTCGTGGATATCGGGCGACGAAATCGGGAGAAAGCACCTGCATGTACCGGGCCAGCACGATCAAGGCGACTCCGCCGGCTTCGAGCAATTCCAACTCTCGAGCTTCGGCTTCGGCCTTGTTCGCCGCGGAGACGGGAATGTGGTGAAAGGGAATCTTGTAGAAGCCGGCCAGCGGCCCCGCATCCGTGTGGTTGCTGACGATCATGGCTATCGTGCACGGCAGCTCGCCGATCTGATACCGATGCAACAGATCGACGAGACAATGCTGATAACGCGACACGAACATCGCGACGGCCGGCCGCTTCGGCCCCCACTCCACACGCCAGTGCATTCCGAATTCGGAGGCGATCGGCCGAAACTCCCGCTCGAAGGATGGCTCGTCCAGATCGAAGTCGGCGAGATCCCACTCGACCCGCATGAAGAAGAACTTCTGCTCGTTGTCCTGATGCTGGTCGGCATGAAGAATGTTCGCGCCGTGACGGTAGAGAAAATCGGCAATCGCGGCAACCAGGCCCTTCCGGTCCGGACAATCGATAAGCAGGATGGCGTTCACACCCCATGATACTGCCCTCCATGCCGTTAACGACAGATTCCGATGGCCGGAGACATGCCGCGGAGTGAACGGCACCACCCCGGCGCTGCCGCCGGCAATGAATATCGAATACTGTCCTCCATGCGCGTGTCATCGATCGAAAAAGATCTCGCCGCGGCCGCCGCCGGCGGCTTCGAAGTGGTGATGGCGGGACCGGGTCATGGCGCGATCGTGGTCGTCCTCAGGCGCAGCCGGCCCTGAAAAGCTCGGGCGGGTCGGAAGCGCACGCTGATCCAATTTGACGAAGACACCGTGACGAAGGCCGCCACCAGTGCCACCGTGCGGAACACGGTTGAAGATTCCTTTGAGCGAAATCGGGGAAAAGCGTTTTCCCCTCCTCGACGAGGAGGGGTGGCGCGAAGCGCCGGGGTGGTGCTGTTCAAGAAATCGAATTTATTGAACGAACCGCCCCGCCGCTTCGCGGCACCCCGCCTTGGCCAAGGCGGGGAAAAGTCCTCGTCCTGCGACTCCATGGCTTCATGTCATAACCAGACCGCATCGCCCATAGCGGTCCGTTCGCTGGAATTCAGGCGGAACCGAAACCGCAATTGGTCTCCAATATGTTTCAAATAAAGATCTCATCGCCGCCAAAAGACTTTCGCGCGCTGCCCGGCAAAAAATCTCCGTGGTATTGACGGTATCCGGATCTCCGGCAGGATGGGAATTTCAGGTGAAAGATTTCGGTCCCACTCAGGATAAACGATCGCGACGGGTTTTCGAGTTCGGCGACTTCCGCCTGGACTGCGCCGATCAACTGCTGTTGAAGCGTGGGGATCCGGTGTCTCTCACACCCAAGGCCTTTCAGATCCTGTTGGCGCTGGTGGAACAGCACGGCCATGTGGTTCCCAAGACGGAGCTGCTCGACAAGGTATGGGCCGATACATTCGTCGAGGAGAGCAACGTGACATGGAACATCCATTCGCTCCGGCGTGCCTTGGGCGAAACGGAAGCCACGAAATTCATCGTCACGGTTCCGCGCGTCGGATTTCGCTTCGTGGCCCTCGTCAATGAGATCGACACCACGATGGAGGATCGGCGACGACCGCTTCGGCGGGAGCCGGTCCGGGCGGAAGGACCGTCCGTGGCCGTGCTTCCCTTTCGGACGCTCGATCGCGAACCGGGCAACGAGTATTTCGGCGATGGGCTGACGGAAGAGGTCATCAATGCGCTGGCGCAACTCAAAGGACTGCGCGTGGCGGCGCGAACGTCATCGTTCGCATTCCGGGGAAACGACACGGACGTCCGGACGATCGGCGAACTGCTGGGAGTGACCGCGGTGCTGGACGGCAGCGTCCGGCGGTCCGCGACGCACGTTCGGGTGACGGCGCAACTGATCAACGTCGCCGACGGCTATCACTTGTGGAGCGAAGCCTTCGACCGCAAACTCGAAGACATTTTCAAAATCCAGGAGGAGATTTCACGGGCCATCGCCGAGCACATGGTGGCGGACCTGCGCATTCCGGCGCAGCCGGGTATCGCGGCCAAGCACGCGGTCGGCGTCGATACCTACCGCTCGTATCTCATGGGCCGTTACTTCTGGAACAAGCGCAACGGAGACGGAATCAAGAAAAGCATCGAATGCTACCAGGAATGCCTGAAAGCGCATCCCGACTACGCGCTGGCCCATGCCGGACTCGCCGATTCCTATAACGCGCTCGGACTCTATCGCATTCTGCCGCCGCACATCGCATTCGCGAAGGCCAGTTGGGCCGCGACGCGGGCTCTTGAAATCGACGAGCGGCTCGCCGAGCCGTACACCGCCCTGGGGATCGTTCATATCTGGTATGAATGGAACTGGCAGGAAGGCGAAATGTCGTTCCGGCGGTCGCTGGCATTGAATCCGGAGTACGCCACCGCCCACCAATACTATGCGTTGTCGCTGCCGGTGATGGGCCGGCTGGCCGACGGCATCGACGAGATGGAACGGGCAACCGAGTTGGAGCCTCTTTCGCTCGGAATTCGCGCGACGCTGGCGTGGACGTATTACCTGGCGCGAGATTACGAAAAAGCGTTCAACCAGGCTCAGGAAACCCTGGAACTGGACTCCGGCTTTTTGCTGGCACGATTCTATCTGGGTCTCATCTGCGTCCAGAAAGCGCTTTTCGACGACGCGATCGCGCACCTGGAGTGCGTCGCGGCTGGAACCGGCGGGCTCCCGATCACGCTCTCGGCTCTGGCGTTCGCGTTTGGCGCGTCCGGTAAACGCCGGAAGGCCCGTCAGGTCGTCCAGCGACTCACCGAAATATCGAGAGAGCAATACGTCTCCTCCTACGATTTCGCCGTGGCCTGCTCCGGACTCGAAGAACTCGACGCTGCATTCGAACACCTTGCCCGCGCCGCCGAAGAGCGCGGCTGGATGAATCACCTCAACCTGGAACCCATGCTGGACAATCTGCGCAAGGATCCCCGGTTCTTCGGCCTGCTTCGCCGAATCGGCCAGAAGTAAGCGATGCGCCGTCAACTTCCCCGGTGACGGCCTCCGGCCGCGGCGCCGGTCCCTCGAAGGCCTGTCAAGATCGCGGATCTTTGCGTAGAGTAATGCGGTCAGGATTCGCGATTTTCAAATCAGGAGCAGAGCAATGCCGGCATACGTTGTCACCGAGATTGAAGTTCACGACCCGGTTCGTTACGAGGATTACAAGAAGATGAGCCTCGCGTCGATTCAGGCTTTGGGTGGACGGTTCATCGTCCGGGGCGGGAAGACCGAAACGCTGGAAGGCACATGGTCGCCGAAGCGCTTCGTGATCGTCGAGTTCCCGACGGTCGAACGCGCAAAGGAATGGTGGTCGTCTCAGGAGTACGCGCCGGCCAGGAAACTCCGCCAGGACACAGCCACCACTCAGATGATCGTTGTGGAAGGCGTCTGAGCCGGAACGTCAGGACGGCGGAACCTCCGGCCAAAGCGTGTTGCATTTTACATTTGGTAGAATGAACCGGGCATGGGACTGATCATCACACTTCGCACGGTGGGCAACGTCAGCGTCATCGATCTTCAGGGACGCCTCTGGATTCTCGATCTTCCGTTGCGCGACCACATTCATGGGTTGCTCGAAGAGGGACGCCGTTACTTCGTGCTGAATCTCGAAGGGGTGGACTACATCGACAGCTCCGGCCTCGGACAGCTCGTATCGCTCTGGACTTCCATACGAACCAAAGACGGCAATCTGAGCCTTCTCCGGCCGACGGAGCGGGTCCAACGGCTGCTCACCGTGACGCGTCTCAAAGTCGTTTTCGACATCTTCCACGACGAGGACCGGGCCGTCGCCGCGATGCGGCGCTAGGACATTACCAACGAAGCGAAGCCGGGAAGAAACTGCCGTCCCAGAAAAGCGAAATCGAGAAGAAGCGTTTTTTTCCCCTCCTCGACGAGGAGGGGTGGCGCGAAGCGCCGGGGTGGTGCTGTTCTCAAATGGATTTTATTGGTCGAACCGCCCCGCCGCTCTGCGGCACCCCGCCTTGGCCAAGGCGGGGAGAAGTTGCGCTCATTCATAGCTTCGGAGAATCGGGCGGGTCAGGCAGGTCGGACCGCCGCTGCCCGGCAGACAGATTTCACTGCCATCGAACTCCGACACCTGGCAACCCGCCGCGACGAGCCGCGATCGCGTGACCGGATTTCCCGCCACCATGACGGCGTTGCGGGGCGCGATCGCGAGGATATTGCAGCCCAGCGAATCGTATTCAGAGTCCGGCACATCGATCGTCCTAACACCGCGCTTCTGCAGAAGTTCGAACATCGCGACCGGCAGGCTGATGAAGGACTGGAGATGCAGCACTTCGTTCACGCCATTCCAACAGGGCATGTCGAATGAAATCACCTGGACACCGGTCGGACCGAGGATCCCGCGGAGAGCCTGGAGTCCTTCCGCATTGGTGCGGAAGCCGCGCCCGGCGAGGAGTGTGTGTTCGTCGAGCCAGAGCATGTCTCCGGCTTCCGCCGTGGCGTCCCCGTCAATTTTCCCGAGAATCGGAACGTTCCATTTCCTGAAGGCATCTTCGATGGCCGGACCTTCCCCGCGGCGGGCGGGCTTCCCGGTTTGAAAAATGACGGCGCCGTGCCCGGTCATGAGGACCGGATCGTGAACGTACAGGGAATCCAGGCCGGTGCGGTCGTCCGCGGAAAGATAAAGAGGCTCGGCGCCGGCGCGTGTCAGCAGCGAAACGAAAGTCCGGTGGTGGCGAGCGGCGATGTCCAGATCCGGCGCCCGCAGATAGTCGAGATCCTTCCACTGCGCCGCGATCGTTTCGGGGGAGCGGAACGCTTCGGACGGAGCCTTCACCACGACGCGGCGAAGGGGCGCGACCATGCTGTGGACCGCGCTCATCATCGGAACTGGCCGCTTTGGATCGCCTGCTTCAAGACATCGATGATGCCGGGCGAGCCGGTGAAAAAACCTTCCGGGTACTTCACGCCGCCGCCGCGCGAAACCATGCTCTGGTAGATGGCGTCGGCCTGATAGAGGTTCAGGCTCATCCCGGCCAGGTATTGAAGCCGGAGATTGCGGTCGCTGTTGATCGTCGCGTCGGCCAGCCACGGCTGCAAATCGATCGGGCGTCCGGCGAACGTGGCGAGCACGTCGACGGCGGAGAAGAAGCCGATCTCTCGAAGCGACTGGGCGACCTGCGCGTACTCCGGGCTGCTGAGCCGCTGGGTGAATCGGTCGACGTCGATGGGCTTGTCATCCCTCAGTCCGACCAGAACGAGGTCATAGCCGGTCCCCTGAATATTGTTCGCGAACACGCCGCCGTGCGGGAACGCTTTGAAGAACGTGGCGACTTCGCTTTTTACCGCGGCTTCGTTGCTTTCGTACATCTGAACGAAGAGCGTGTAGACGCCGCCGGGATTCAGGTGTTCCTTCGCCGCTTCGAAGTATTCGCGGGTGTAAAGCATGGCCGCGCCTTTCACCCAGGGATCGAGAGGATCGGACGTAATGCCATCGAACTTCATCTTCGTGGTGAACACGAAGTGCCGCCCGTCGTCGATTTCGACGTGGACTTTCGGGTTTTTCACCACGTTGTAATTGTGCTCGCCGAAGTACGTCGACACGACGGATGGAACCAGAGGCTCGATCTCCGCAATGGTCTCGCTCTCCAGTTTCGGCTCGATGCTGACGGCGCCGGCGGTCACGCCCGCGCCGCAGCCGATGACAAGGAACGTCCGTTGTTGATCCGGAAGCAGGGTCACCAGGTGGCCGAGCATGCGCTGCAAACGCATGTCCGCCGGATCGCTGGATGCCTGGACCTTGCCTGCGTTGTGGTAGTTCAGGGTTCCATTCGGAAGACGGGATACCGCGACGGACGCCTGGAGTCCCTCGCCCATGTAAAACACGTCGCCCTGTCCGTTGCGCGTTGGGAGAAAGCGCCCGTAGGCGACCAGTTCATTCGGCACCGCCGGAACGCGATACGCCAGCATGCCGACGGCCACCAGAACCAGCAGGACGGTGAGCAGCGCGCTCAGTTTTCCTTTTTCGGGATCGTCTTCGGCAGCCAGCGGCGCGAGCATGAACAGGGCGGAGACCGCGGAAAGGCCGATCAGGAATTGCTGCGAGTGCTGCGTTCCGAAGAAATACACCAACAGAAGGCTGGCGCTGAGGGAACCGGCAATCGCGCCCACCGTGTTCGCCGCGTAAACGCGTCCGACGAGTCTCCCCGGATCTTCACCTTCCGATGCCACCGAAGCCAGCGCCAGCGGGAAACTCGCGCCCCACAGGATCGCCGCGGGCAGAACGGCCCACAGCGCGCGAACCATGTCGACCTGCAACTTGATCCATGGATCGTTCGAGAGCGTCACGTCGATCGGCCAGTACGGCAGCGATCGCGTCAGCGTGTAGGCGGCCCACGCCATCGCCGCGCTGAGC
>JAHFTY010000349.1 GCA_023265365.1 Acidobacteriota bacterium | reverse complement strand
GTGAAGGACGATGCCGGCAGAGCTGTCGCGTGGGCTGTCGAAGGCTATCCGCCGAACACGCTGAAACGGACGGGATTCCCCAAAGATCTGCTCAAGGCTGGCGATCGAGTCACCATCACCGGTTGGCATGCCAGAGACAGCTCGAATCGAGTGGCCGGGAGAGAAATCACGATGGATGACGGGCGGAAGGTTGTCGTCGGCCCGCAGGCCGCGCAGTAGCTCGGCGTGTGCTCTGGGCCCAGAGCGCAAGCCAAGAGGTTCCCCATGCGAAATCTGAATTTTGTCGCGATGACAGCGATCGGCGTCATCGCGGTGTGCGGCCCAACGTCCGCGCAGGGCCCGGCCACCGCCGCGAAGACAACCGCCGCTGGATCGATCCCGCGCACTGCTGACGGCAAGCCGAATTTGTCCGGCACGTGGCAGGGCGGGGGCGTGAGTCTGCTGGGCGAGCCTGGCAGCCGGCCGGCTCCGCCGCCGCCGGCTATCCCGCCGCCGCCACGCGAGCCACTGGGCTATCAGCCGTGGGCCATCGAGCGAAACAAGCAGCTCGGTCCGAGTGACGATCCGATTGCCCACTGTCTGCTGCCCGGCGTCCCACGCATCATCACCATGCCCATGCCGCTCGAGATCGTGCAGACGCCGCAGAAAGTCGTGATCCTTTACGAGGCGTTTCGAGCGTATCGCATCATCCCCATCGACGATCGGCTCAAACATCCTGACGATGTGGTTCCAACGTGGATGGGCGACTCGGTCGGCCGGTGGGACGGCGACACCTTTGTGGTCGACGTGACTGGCTTCAACGACAAGACCTGGCTGGTCGGCGGCCCGTCGGTGCACTCCGAGGACTTGCACGTGGTGGAACGCTATCGTCTGGCGCCGGACGGCACGATTGCGTATCAAGCCACCGTAGACGATCCAAAAGCATTGACGAAGCCGTGGACGACCGGAACCACGCTCAGAACTCCTCCGAACGCGCGCGTCGAAGAGTACGAGTGCATCGAGAACAATCAGGACCTCGCACACATGCCGCCTGCCGGAAGTAAGAAGTAAGAAGGACACCGAATGCGCTTGAAATCTTTCGCGATCGTGGTTGTGGGGATTCTGTGGGCGGCGGCTGTCGCGCAATCTGCGAAACGCGCCTCGTCCGCAGCCTGCGATCGTGCCTGTCTTGAACGCTTCGTCAATCAGTACCTCGAAGCGTTGGTGGCGCGCGACCCGTTCGGGCTGCCGCTTGCGCCGAAGATCAAGTTTTCGGAGAACGATCAGCAACTCCCGTTCGGCGACGGCCTCTGGAACACTGCAACCGGCTTGGGGACCTACAAGCTGTACGTCGCCGATCCGCAAGCCGGCCAGGTCGCGTTCATCGGGACCCTGCGGGAAAACGGCACGCCGATCGCGCTGGCTCTTCGCCTCAAGATCGAGAATCGGCGCATCAGCGAAGCAGAAACGCTCGTCGTCCGGGAAGAAGCCAGCGCCAAGAACATCGAGGCGCTGGGCCAGCCGGACCCGGTGTTTCGTGAGACCGCGTCCTCGACCGAGAGGGCGTCCCGGAGAGACTTGATCGCCATCGCCAACAAATACTTCGAGGGCGTCGAGCGGGGCAGCGGCGACATCGTGCCGTTCGATCCGGACTGCAACCGGATTCAAAACGGTACGCAGACGACCAACAATTCAAACGTCAAGTATCCGTCCGAGTCGTGGAACGTCCTGGCGTTGGGATGCAAAGATCAGATCAACACGAAGTTCTTCACCTTCATCGAGAAGGTTCATCCGCGCCGGTTCCTGGTCGTCGACGATGAACGGAACCTCGTGTTTGGTTTCTTCATGTTTCAGATTCCCGGCACGGTGAAATCGGTGGACGTGGCTGGCCACGGCATCGTGCCCATGGACCCCTCGAATCTTTCGCCGTATACACTCGACGTGGCCGAGCTGTACAAGATCAAGGTGGGCAGGATCCGCAAGATTGAAGCCTTACAAACGCGACTGCCCTACGGGACACCGAGTCCGTTCGAGCGTTGAGGGGGGGCATCGGATGCGGCTGCGATGTGTGACGGTCGGCGCGATCGGCGTGCTCCTGCTCTGGAGCGCCCACGCAGGCGCCGACACACCATGCGATCGGGCGTGTCTCGAGGGCTTCGTCAACCAGTATCTCGATGCCCTGGTCGCGCACGATGCCAGGCGCCTGCCGGTGACGGCAGACGTGAAGTTCACGGAGAATGATGTCGCGCTCAAGCTCGGCGAAGCGCTGTGGAAGACCGCCAGCGCAGTCGGAACCTACAAGCTGTACTTCGCGGACCCGCAGGCGGGACAGGTGGGACTGTTCGGCACCATCCGCGAAAACGGCCGAGCGGCTGCCCTGGTGCTGAGGCTGCAGATCGCCGACCGCCGGATTGCCGAAGTTGAAACGCTGGTCATCCGCAGCGAAACCGCCGCGAACAACATGGAAAAAGTGGGAGCGCCCGACCCGATCCTGACCGAAACGGTTCCGGCCTCCGAGCGGTTGCCACGGTCCACGTTGATCGCAACCACCAACACCTACTTCGAAGCCATCGAGCAGGGCAACGGGGCCGTGGCTCCGTTCGACGCCGAGTGCAACCGCTTCGAAAACGGCATCAGGACCTCGGGGGCGCAGGGATGTTCGGCCCAGCTCGACACCCATATCTTCGATTACATCCAGAAGATCTACCCCCGGCGGTTTCTCGTGGTGGACGAAGAGCGGCAGACCGTGTTCGGGTTTTTCATGTTCACGCATCCCGGGGACATTCTCTGGGTGAACGTGCCGGGTCAGGGTCGACGCGACATGC
>JAHFTY010000348.1 GCA_023265365.1 Acidobacteriota bacterium | reverse complement strand
GCCGATAGGTCTTTCGGGTGAGGTGAAGGGCGGCGCCCCGGCGCTCCAGCGTCACCGAGTCGGGGCGGAGAATGATTTCGGTGAATCCGTCGTCCGCCGGCGTTGCGCTTCGGATCAGCGGGCGTGCGAAACGGTGTCCACTTCGAGCAGTCTCAAGGCTTCGAGACACGACAGGCGGTCCACCAGGCCGGCCGCTTCCTTGCGGAGGTCGGTGAGGGGTTTTGGAAATTCGACTTTGATGCGTTTCAGGACGACTCCGAGGGTGTCCTCGGCTTCCAGTTCGACGTCGATCTTGACGTTATCCATCCAGCTTCCTCTCGATGTGTTTCTCTCCGTCATAGGAGAACATTTTGGACTTCCCTTCGACCTCGGTCTTCAGATGCACGGGCCGCGTCCAGATCTGAAACAGGTTCCGAAGCGTGTCCTTCGCGTAGTCGACGCGAAGATCCACACCCTCCCAGCGGTGTTCCATCAGCAGCTCGCCCCGATTCTCGAAATTGCCGTCCGTCACGTAAATGAACGGCTGGCCGAAATTCGTGAGGCCGGCGAGCAGTTTCTGTTTGACGCTTTTCCAGTTCCGGTCGGCGATCTCGTAGACGCCCCTTTCCGGGTTGAACTGGTAGATGAAGAACTTGTGTTCGTTGCAGAACTCTTCGGTGAAAAACGCGTCGATGAAGGTGATGTCGTTGTGGACCCGCCGCGTTTCGAAAATCTTCTCGCGGCCCAGTCCCGCGTCCCTGTTCCATTCGCGTTTGGTGACGTAGTCGTCGCAGTCGTCGTAATCCTTGCCGAATTTTCCCTTGTTCCAGCGATCCTCGATATCCTTCCACAGCTCGAATCCCAGCTTGTACGGATTGATCTGCCCCGGATGCATCGCGACCGTCCCGGAATGGTGGTCGGCGAAGTCGATCACTTCCGCATCCGTGAGCGCGCGTTCGGTCATGATCCTGGCGTGCCAGTAGGTGGCCCAGCCCTCGTTCATGATCTTGGTCTGGCCCTGCGGCGCAAAATAGTAGGCCTCGTCGCGGATCATCCACAGGACGTCGCGCTGCCAGTTGGCCAGGGGCGCGTTTTCGAGGAGGAAGAGCAGGACGTCTTTCTGCGGCGACTCCGGAAAGCGCCGCTGCCGCCGTTTTTCTTCTGCGAGTTTCTGTTTCTGCTGCGCGATGAACTCCTTCGGGTTGATGTAGTCGTCCATGTAGTCGCTGGACGCCATTTTCCTGACGACCGGTTCAGCGTCATCCGCATCAGCCGCCGGTTTGGAGCGCCGTTCGATAAAGGGAGAGTGGTGGTCGATCAGATCGTCGATCGACAGACACAGGTCGATGAACGACTCCACCGCGTCGAGCCCGTACTTGTCGATGTACTTCCGGATCTTCGTGGCGTGGTTCGCCATCGTGTCCATCATTTTGCGGTTCGTCTTCGAGAACCATATGTTGTTCTTGAAGAAATCGCAGTGCCCGTGGACGTGCGCCATCACGATTTTCTGGTCGACCATGTGATTGCATTCGAGCAGGTACGCGTAGCACGGATCGTTGTTGATCACCATCTCGTAGATCTTGTGCAGACCGTACGCGTAGCTCTTGTTCAGCCGTTCGTACTCCATGCCGAACTTCCAGTGCGGGTAGCGATTCGGAAAACCGCCGTACGCCGCCACCATGTTCATCTCTTCGAAGTCGAGAATTTCGAAAATCGTGTTGTAGAAATCGAGGCCGTAGTTGCGCGCGTGCTGTTCGATCTGAACGCGGGCGCGTTCGAGTTCCGGTGTGAGGGTGTGTCCGGTGCCTTGAGCGACGAGCGACATGGCTACTTGCCCTTCCCCAGGAAATCCTTGATCGACTGGTAGATGTCGTCCTTGTTTTCGATGCGCGACGTCACCAGGTTTTCCTGATCCGCCACGTTGTTTTCCAGCTCGCGTATGAACTGGCCGCTGCCGTACGTGCTCTCCACCTGGCCGTATCCGAAGAGGTTCACTTTGGGAAGAAGCTGGGACTTGAGCATCGCGATGCAGCGATCGGTGTCGCCGCCGGACCAGTTATCGCCGTCGGAGAAGTGGAAGACGTAGACGTTCCACAGTTCCTGGGGATATTCCTCTTCGACGATCTTGTGGCACAACTCGTATGCCGACGAAATGACGGTGCCGCCGCTCTCGCGCGTGTGGAAGAACGTTTCCGAGTCGACTTCCTGGGCCACGGCATCGTGGATGATGTACCGCGTGACGACGCCGTTGTAGTTGGTCCTGATCCACGTGTCGATCCAGAACGATTCGATGCGGACGATTTCCTTCTGCTCGTCGCCCATCGATCCGGAGACGTCCATCATGTAAAGGATGAGCGCGTTGCTTTCGGGCTTGGCCCTGGTCTTCCAGGAGAGAAACCGTTTGTCCTCGTGGATCGGCACGATGTACGGATTGATCGGATCGTAGGTTCCGGCGCTGATCTGCCGTTTGAGCGCTTCCTTGTACGTGCGTTTGAAATGCCGCAGCGACTCCGGCCCGACCTTGGAGATCTGCGAATAGTGGTCGCGTTCGGTGTTGATCCGGTTGGTGCCGCGAGGCTTGATCCGCGGGAGTTCGAGTTCTTCGGCCAGGATCTGCGCCAGTTCCTCCATGGTCAGGTCGACTTCGAGGATGTGGGCGCCCGGCGCATTGCCGGCCTGGCCGGCGCCGTCGTCATCGACGTCGCCGGGGGATAAAGGCGTTCCCACATCGCCGTCGCCCTGTCCGACGCCGCCCGAGTTCCGGCGGCCGAAGCGGAAGCTCGGCATTTCGATCTGCGGAATCGGAATGCTGACGAAGTTTTTCCCC
>JAHFTY010000347.1 GCA_023265365.1 Acidobacteriota bacterium | reverse complement strand
TCCACGAGGAGGATGGTTTCGGTTCCTCCTCGGAGTGTTCGTTCCTCGGCGGGCGGACCCGTCACCGGAACTTCGACCAAGCGCGGAAAGTAGATTTTGAATGTCGTGCCGACGTTCAGTTCGCTATATACCCAGATGTTTCCGCCCGCCTGCTTGACGATGCCGTAGACGGTGGAAAGGCCCAGTCCCGTTCCGGTTTCCTTCGTCGTGAAAAACGGCTCGAAGATGTGACTCTGGGTTTCCTGGTCCATTCCGGAACCGGTGTCCGAAACCGCGATCATGACATGCGGACCGGTTGACGTTGCGGAATGGCGTGATGCGTATCCACCATCCAGTTCGATATTTGCCGTTTCAATCGTCAACCTGCCGCCCTTCGGCATCGCGTCACGCGCGTTCACGACAAGATTCATCACGACTTGTTCGATCTGGCCGGGGTCCGCTTTGACCTGACCCGTGTCGCCGGCAAGTCTCGTCAGGACATCGATATCTTCGCCGATCAGGCGTTTCAGCATTCCATCCATGTTCGCAACAAGCGCTCTGATATCGAGAAGACGCGGCGCCACCGCCTGCTTTCGGCTGAAGGCGAGCAGTTGCCGAGTCAGAACCGCGGCCCTTTCGGCGGTTTTTTGAATGAGATCGAGGTCCTTGCGGACTCTTTCGTCATCGTCGATGCGGCTTTTCAGCAGGCAGCTTCGACCGATGATGACGGTCAACAGATTGTTGAAGTCATGAGCGACACCGCTGGCCAGGCGTCCAACACTTTCCATCTTTTGCGCCTGAAGAAACTGCGCTTCCAGGCGCCGGCGTTCGGTCACGTCGTTGCCGATCTGCAGCGTCGCGGCCGGAGAGCCGCCGGGTTCGCGTTGAAGAGTCCAGCGGCTTTCGATCGAAACTTCCGTGCCGTCTTTCCTGCGTTGAACGATTTCGCCTTCCCAACGGCCGTTCTTCAGAAAATCCCGCTGGAGCGCATCGGCGCTGACGGGGAAGCGGGTCCCGAGCAGTGTCGGCGCGTTCTTGCCCAGAGCCTCCATTCTCGAGTAACCCAGGAGGCGTTCGGCGCCGTGGTTCCAATAGGTAATGCGGTCGTCCAGGTCCAGGACCATGATCGAATCGTTGGCGAGATCCAGTAATTGAGCGTGTTTCTGGACCTCACGCTCCGCGGCCTCCCGATTCCGGCGCGCCTCCGCTTCGATTAACGCACGGCGGATCGACGGACCCAGCCGGCCGAGACGATGCTTCAGGACATAATCGATCGCGCCCGCCTTCAGGCATTCGATGGCGAGATCTTCGCCGATGGTTCCGGAAACGAAGATGAACGGCGTGCCGGGAGAAAGCTCTTTGGCGATGGCCAGCGCGGAGACCCCATCAAAGAAAGGCAGGGTGTGATCGGCGAGAATGAGGTCAAAGACGCGCTGCTTCACCAGGCCGACAAAGGTCTCGCGGTCCTCGACACGTTCGATTTCGCAGACGTAGCCTTCGGCGGCGATCGCGTGCGCCACCAGTTCGGCGTCCAATGGATTATCTTCGAGATGGAGGACTCTCAGGCTAACCACATTCCCCATAAAAGAAGACGTAAAAGAAGGCTGCGCTCCTGCGAAAAAAATACGAAATCTTTATTTTTTCCCCTGATCGTATAATTTCACTTCTCGCCTGAAGTTTGCGGAACATTTTGAAAGAGAGCGTCACGTTCATGCCGATATCGATAGAACTATTGAAGGAAAAGGGCCGCCGTCTGCGGATCCACTCGCTGAACGCCACTTCCGAAGCGGGTTCCGGACATCCGTCATCCTGTTTGTCCGCCGCTGACCTGGTGTCCGTTATTTTCTTTCGTGAAATGCGGTTCGATCCCCGCGATCCGAAGAACGCCGCCAACGATCGGTTCATCCTCTCGAAAGGGCACACGGCTCCGCTGCTTTACGCGGCATGGGCCGAGGCGGGCATCATCCGCCCCGAACAACTCCTGACGCTTCGGCGAATCGACAGCGATCTTGAAGGACACCCCACGCCGAGACTGCCCTGGGTCGACGTCGCCACCGGCTCGCTCGGCCAGGGACTGTCCGCCGGCCTGGGCGACGCGCTGGCTTCGCGCATGGACGGCATTCCATACGACACCTATTGCCTTCTCGGTGACGGCGAGTGTGCGGAAGGCCAGGTGTGGGAGGCGGCGGCGCTTGCGGGCCATTGCAAGGCGGACAACCTTTACGCCGTCGTGGACGTGAACGGCATGGGCCAGAGCCAGCAGACGATGGACAAATTCGACGTCCAGCGTTACGCCGAAAAATTTCAGGCATTCGGCTGGTTCACGGCGGTGGTGGACGGCCACAGCTACGTCGACATCGTCTCCGCGTTCGACCGGTGTCGAGCCGAGGCCGGTACCCGGCCCCGCGCCATTATTGCGAAGACGTTCAAGGGTCATGGCGTGTCGATGATGGAAAACAAGGAGGGATGGCACGGGAAAGCGGTGCCCAAAAGCGATCTCGGCAAGGCGCTGGCCGAATTGTCGCAACCGGTCGCCGACGATACCTGGAAGCCGAATCCCCGTCCGAGCCCGGCGGAACATCGCGGCGGCCCCCGGCAGCCGCTGGTCGTGAACCGCAAACTCGGCGATTCGGCCGCCACGCGTGAAGCCTACGGCGACGCCCTGGCCAAACTCACGGAGTCGGATCCCCTCATTGTCGCGCTCGACGGCGATACGAAGAACTCCACGTTTTCCGAAAAGGTGCTGAAGGTCCGTCCGAACCAGTTCGTGGAGTGCTTCATCGCCGAACAGAACATGGTCGGCATCGCGACCGGCCTAGCGGCGCGCGGGAAGATTC
>JAHFTY010000201.1 GCA_023265365.1 Acidobacteriota bacterium | reverse complement strand
CAAGGCGGGGTGCCGCGTAGCGGCGGGGCGGTTCGACCAACAAAATCAATTTCTTGAACAGCACCACCCCGGCGCTTCGCGCCACCCCTCCTCATCGAGGAGGGGAAAACGCTCTTCCTCGATCTCGCTTCATTGGAACGAGCGTCGTCTGTCGTTGCTGTTGCGTCTTCGAGGGAAAACGCTTTTCCTCGATCTCGCTTCATTGGGACAGCAGTGGCCTCGACGAAGAGGGATCGCATGGGAGTCCGAATGGCGGTGGGGTCAGACCCTTGCTTTATCATTTCTTTGGGTCTGACCCCTTCTGCCACGGGCTGCTAGAACTGCAGGCGGACGTTGAACTGCATCACGCGGGCGGCGTTTGCCGTTCCGGTGATATTGCCCAACAGGCCGCTGGTCGAATCGATGTTGGTGTTGCTCGGATTCGAGAAGTTCGGATGGTTCAGAACGTTGAATGCGTCGGCGCTGACTTTGCCGCTCAGCTTTTCGGTAATACTGAAGGTCTTGCTGATCGACGCATCGAGGTTGTAGAACTTCGGACCGCGGGCGTAGTTCCGGATGGCCGGACCGCCGGGATAGATGTTGTAGAAGTAGTTGATCGCCTGGCTGCGATTCTGACTGGCGCACACCGCATTGCAGGACTCCGACCGCTCCTGATCCTTGATCCAGAACACCATCGGAACGTTATTCGAGGCGTTCGGACCGTGACTCAGTCCATATTCAAACTGCTTCGTCGGTATTGGAATGTCGGTCCCGTTGTAGTGCATCGTGTAGCGCAGGTTGGCGTTGTACTTGAATGGTGAGCCTGTAGCTCCGCTGACAATGCCGGACACGGCCCAACCGCCGATGATCTGGTTGAGCGCATGACCCACGCCCCGTCCGATCGGCTTGCCCGTACCGAACGGGAGTTCCAGAACGAAGTTCCCGTTGAGCTGGTGCCTGCGATCAAACGTCGATGGAGCGTAGTTCTTTTCCGGATGATACGGATCGATCAACTGATCCTGTCCTCCGGAACCGCCGGGCCGGTTGCCGTCCGATTCGCCGCGCGACGTCACGTCCATCGATTTCGACAGCGTGTAGTTCGCCGTGAACGTGTAGCCCTGGGCGAAGCGTTTCCGGATGCTGAACTGGCCGGAGTGGTAGTTGGACCATCCGATGTTGCTGTACAGCGGCAGGTACTGCGACTGACCGTTCGTCGTGATGTGAATGTTCATGTCCCCTTCGTAATACTGCGTGCTGTTGGTGAGGACGATCGCCGCGTTCGGGCCGGGCACCAGACCTTTGTTCAAGACGGCATAGAAGGCCTGCGTGGCGTTGGCGAACTTCACGCCGGGATAGGCCGCGGCGTCGGGCGACGTCACGCCGGGTCCCAGGCCGGTCTCCGCCCAGTTTTTGTAACCGCCGTAGACGTTCTCGAACCAGGCAATCGGTTCAATTGACGCAACGGCCGCGGCGGCGTTGGTGTTGCTCAACTTGCCGAACTGAGAGCCGACACCGTTCATTTCGTACTTTTCGAACAGCGTCTTCAATGCGGTGTAGTAATCCATTCCGCTCTTGCTGTCGACGACGTTCACCGGGTTGGCCATGTCGAGAACGCCGAACAGGTCACGCGCAAACCGGCCGACGTAGGATCCTTCAATCACGAATCCTCCGGGCAATTCCTTCGACATGGTGAGATTCAGCAGGTGATTCTTCGGCGGATGCAGTCCCGGATCCACCGCCTGTGGCCGGGCGCCTCCCCAACCTCCGCTGGTGTTCGACGGCGTGAAACTCTGCGCGGCGGTGACGTTGAAGGCATTGATCGGCAGAATCAGATTGTCGCCGGTACCGGAGACGCGCGGCACTCTCGGTTTGCCGGCGCCATCGATGCTGAACCCGCTTTGTCCAAAAGACGCGGACGTGAACAGTCCGATGCCTCCTGTTTCGGCGGCATCGGTGCCGAGACGGCCGCCGGTGTGATCGAAGGTCAGCGCATAACTGCCGCGAATGACCAGGGGGCCGCCTTTGTTGGAAATGGCGCCCAGCAGACCGCTATCGAATTTCGGCGTGTAGGCCACGCTCACCCGGGGCGCCCAGTTGTCCAGCGCCGTCTTGTAATAGTCGGCCTTTCCGTTGACGCGGCCCGCCAGTTGCGTCGCGAGCAACGGCATCTGATCCGTCGTAAACGGAGAGGAGCGCTGCGTCCTGTAGCGCGCTCCCATATCCTGAGTCCAGTTCACCTGAATTCCGTTCTTCTCCCAGGGTGCGGTCATGACGCCCCAGTGAATTCCGTAATTAAGCGTGAGGTTGTTCTTCACTTTCCAACTGTCCTGCGCGTAAAAGTCGTACGTATCCATGCGGATATCGCGCAGGAACGGCGTCCCCACGGGCAACAACTTGCCGTTGTTGTCCCACTGCAGACCGACGGAGAACAGATTCTGCGCGCCGATGGCGTTGAGAATGGCGTTCTCCAACGTGGATACGTTGGACACGTTCGCAAACTCCGCGCCCATGGGATTGCCCAACGTCACCGTGCCGGCGCCGGCAAAGTCGCCGACCGTGTAGTTGGCTCCCGACGAGAAACTGCCCGGCGAAACCTGCGAGAACGACTTGGTGTGGTTTGTCATGAACCCGAGGTTGAAACCTGTGGTCCAGTTATGGGTTCCCTTGATCCAGCTCAGGTTGTCCACGAAATTCCACGTGTCGATCGCCCTGCGGTTTGCGCCCTGTGTCTGAAAGAGCGAGGCCGGCCCAAAACCGAACGCGACGGCCGCGGCGCCCGTTGTATTTCCGGATTCGCGCGTAAGACCGCCGGTGAAGTTGTTATTCAGGCGGGGCGTGATCACGCTGTTCCAGCTCGCGGAAAAGCCCTTGCTGTTGTCGAAGGTCGTGATCCCGTTGTTCAGGTCGGGAAACGTCGGCGCCCCGACTTGCTTCGCGTCATTCAATGTCCCGCGAAAGAACACGGAGTTCCTCGAATTGATCGTGTAATCCCAGCGGGAGATGTACACGTTGTTGTTCACGATGTTCGGCGCATTGAACGTGAAGTTGGTGAAATTCGAACAATCCGCCGGACAAACCGTGGATCCGCTGTTGGTGTATTTCGCGTACTTTTGAAGATAACCGTTCGATGCGAAAAGCGTCGGGTTCACCGAATCGCAGGGGATACCCGTGATCTGCTCGAGCATCCCGCCGCATCCCTGGGTGATCACGCCGTAGCCGATACCGTCGCGCGCCACCGCAGTGGCTTTCCGCTGGTAACGGATGATGCCCTGCAAATAAGTCGCATTGGGAACCGAGCGGGTCACGGTGTTCTGACTTCGATCCGTGCGCCGTTCGTAGGCTCCGAAGAAGAACAGTTTGTTCTTGACCACCGGACCGCCAATCGAACCGCCCGGAATGTTCCGGATCAGTCCCGGCTTCGGTGTGGCCTGCCCGTTGAAGTATGGCGTCGCCGTTGTGACTTTGCTGCGATAGGCCTCGTAAACGGATCCGTGAAAAGCGTTGCTTCCGCTCTTGGTCACAAGCTGGACCTGGCCTCCCGAGGAACGGCCGCTGGTGGCGTTCTGTCCGGACGTCTGGACGATGAATTCCTGCACCGAATCGAGCGTTGTGGGAAGAGCGCCCGTAAACGGCTGCGAAGCAGCGTTGCCCAGGAGCGCCCCCTGCTGCTTGTTGATGTCGACGCCGTCCAGAACGATGTTCTGCTGATCGTTGCGCGCGCCATTCACCGAGCCCGAGGCGACGCCGTCTTCGGTCTGAATGCCGACGCCCGTCTGCTGGCCGAGAAGGCCGACGATGTTCCGCGCGTTCAGCGGCAGGTCGAGAATCTTCCTCGAATCGAATCCGACTCCGAGCTGCGCATTTTCGGTGTTGACGACTTCGGCCGATGCCGTGACGTCCACAACGTCCGAAACCGCACCCACTTCCAGAGGCAGATTCACCGTGATGGTCTGTTCCACCGGAAGAGCGACGTTATTGGCCAGTTTCGGCTTGAATCCGGCGAGCTCGGCTTTGATGTTGTACGTTCCCGGCGAAAGTTGCGTTGCCGCATAGATTCCCTGCTCGTTGCTGACCACGGTTCGAGAAGCGCCCGTGGCTGCATTCGTGATTGTGACCTCGACTCCCGGAATCACAGCGCCCGTCGGGTCAGTGACCCTTCCGGTGACCGCAGTCAAACCCTGAGCGAAGCTCACGGCGCTCATCGCCAACATCATAATGGCGATGCCAATGAGTTTATTTTTAGACATCGATTCCTCCAATTCCCATCTCCAAAAGTGAGAACCGCATGCTACCAAAGCTATGACAGTGACGGAACTGTATTCAGAGAGTTGGTGTCTGTGGTGCCTGACACCGGAATTGTGTCGGACGCTGGGCCATCCGGGCTACAATCGGTTTCCACAAAACCACGATTTTGCCCCGTTTGACAGAAGGAGAACGATATGAAGAGGATTTGGCTGGTTCCGGGATTGGTGCTTCTTTGGACGCTTTCCGCATTTGCTCAGGATTACGATCCGAACTGGCTCGGAACATTTTCGATCATCGCCCGCGACGCAAAAACCGGCGAACTGGGCGAGGGGGTTCAGTCCAAGGCTTTCGCGCCAGGCAATCGAGCCGTGCACGTCAAAGGCGGAGTCGGCGTGATCGCGCATCAGGCAAGCGCGAACCCGATGTATGGCGAACTCGGACTCCAGTTGCTCGAAAGCGGAATGACGCCACAGCAGGCGCTCGACTTCATGCTCCGCGCCGACGCGGGACGCGAAAGCCGCCAGGTCTCGATTCTCGACAATCAGGGCCGCGGCGCCACGTTCACGGGAACTCAGCCCAACGACTGGAAAGGCGGCCGCTGCGGGCCGAACTACTGCGTGCAGGCCAACATCATGGTGGGACCTCAGGTCGTCGACGCGCTCGAGAAATCGTTCCTCGGTTCGGAAAACTCCGGCAAGACGCTGGCCGAACGCCTGATGGATGCGCTCGACGCCGGACAAGCCGCCGGAGGCGACGCCCGCGGCGTGCAGGGCGCGGCCCTGGTCGTCGCGCGGCCGGCCTACCAGGATCCGAATGTCTGGAACGATCGCGTCGTCGATCTGCGCGTCGACGATTCGAAGAACCCGTTCGCCGAACTTCGGCGGCTCCTGAACATGACCATCTCCGCCACACTGATCACCCAGGCGAATCAGAAAGCCAACAACGGCGATGTGCCGGGCGGTCTGAAACTCGCACAGGACGCGGTCGCGAAGTCGCCGGAAAATGACAATGCCTACGTCGCTCTTGCTAGCATTCAGTTGAAGGCGAATCAGAAGGCGCAGGCGCTCACGACCCTGAAGAAGGCCGTCGAGCTGAACCCGGCAAACAAGCGGCAATTACCCAAGAACAACAACTTCAAAGGTATCGTTGACGATCCCGAGTTCAAGAAGATCTTCGGGTATTGATTTTGTCGGTCGAACCTGGCCAAGGCGGGGAAAAGAACAATGAAGCGAAATCAAGGAGAAGCGTTTTCCCCTCCTCGACGAGGAGGGGTGGCGCGAAGCGCCGGGGTGGTGCTGTTCAAGGAAATTGATTTTGTTGGTCGAACCGCCCCGCCGCTCCGCGGCACCCCGCCTTGGCAAAGGCGGGGAAAAGTCCTCGTCCTGTAAAAACTCCACCCTTCCGGCAGATCAAATCAAGGAGAAGCGCCGGGGTGGTTCCCCACCCGGCGTTTGGGTTTCAGTAGCGGTAGTGCGACGCCTTGTACGGTCCTTCCACGGGAACGCCAAGGTACGCCGCCTGATCCTTCGTGAGCTGGGTCAGCTTCACGCCGAGATGCGCGAGGTGCAAACGCGCGACTTCCTCGTCGAGGTGCTTCGGCAGCATGTACACCTTGTTCTCGTACTTCGAACCGTTCGCGTGCAGGTCGAGTTGAGCGAGAACCTGGTTCGTGAATGACGCGGACATCACGAAGCTCGGATGACCCGTCGCGCAGCCCAGATTCAGCAGGCGGCCTTCGGCAAGCACCATGACGCTGTGCCCGTCCGGGAAGCGCCACTCATCGTACTGCGGCTTGATGTTGATCCTCTCGATGCCCTTCACTTTTTTCAGGCCGGCCATGTCGATCTCGTTATCGAAGTGACCGATGTTGCCGACGATCGACTTGTCCTTCATTTTCGTCATGTGGGCCGTGGTGATGACGTCCTTGTTGCCGGTCGTCGTAATAAAGATGTCCGCGGTTTCCACGACGTCTTCGATGGTCCTGACCTCGTAACCTTCCATCGCCGCCTGAAGCGCGCAAATAGGATCGATTTCCGTCACAATCACGCGGCAACCCTGGCCGCGCAGGGCCTGGGCGCACCCCTTCCCGACTTCCCCGAAACCGAGAACGACCGCCACTTTCCCGCCGAGCATGACGTCGGTGGCGCGCATCAATCCATCGGGCAGCGAGTGACGGCATCCGTAAATGTTGTCGAACTTGCTCTTGGTCACCGAGTCGTTCACGTTGATGGCGGGAAACAGCAGCTTTCCGGCTTCCATCATTTGATAGAGACGATGAACGCCGGTGGTCGTCTCTTCCGAAACCCCCTTGACGCCCTTCGCGATCTTCGACCACACGCCCGGCCGCTCCCTGAACTCGCGATTGAGCGTGTCGAGAATGACGCCCCACTCCTCGGGATCGTTGGCAGGGTCGAATACCGGAACCTTTCCGGCGGTTTCGAATTCGAGGGCTTTGTGGATGTAGAGCGTGGCGTCGCCGCCGTCGTCCACGATCAGTGACGGGCCGGAGTCATCGGGCCAGCGGAGCGCTTCGGCAGTGCACCACCAGTATTCTTCAAGCGTTTCGCCCTTCCACGCAAACACCGGAATGCCTCGCGGATTCTCCGCGGCGCCTCCCGTCTCCGGCCGGCCGGCCGCCACTGCCGCCGCCGCGTGATCCTGGGTGGAGAAAATGTTGCACGATACCCACCGGACATCGGCGCCCAGATCGGCAAGCGTCTCGATGAGAACGGCGGTTTGAATCGTCATGTGCAGGCTGCCCATGATCTGCCGGCCCGCGAGCGGCTTCCGGCCGGCATAGCGGGCGCGGAGGGACATCAGTCCGGGCATTTCCTGTTCGGCAAGGCGAATTTCCTTGCGGCCAAATTCGGCAAGACTCAGATCCTTCACCTTGTACGGCAGGCGTCCGGCCTTTTTCGCTTCGTCGTAAGCGTGGATACGCTCATTCACAACTGACATTCGGTTTCTCCTTTTCGGTTGATGATGATGACCGTCGCGCAGTGGCGACAAATAAAGAGGGCCCCCTGGCCCTCGACTCCGGAGGCAGCGGCGACCAGCGAACATCCTTGAATCCCGCGGAGGCGAGCCACTTCCGGATTTCCTTTTCACTGAAACCCAGCCAGACGTGACCCATCGTCTGCCGGTAATCTTCGCGCTCGTGCGAGACCATGTCGAGAATAAGCAACCGTCCGCCCCGCTTCAGTGTCCGCGCCGCTTCCACCAGCGCGAGTTGCGGCTCGGGAAGATGATGGAGCACAAGCATCATCAGCGCGACGTCCAGTTCGCCACTCTCGATCGGCAGCTTTTCCAGCGCACCGTGCCGCACCTCCACGTGCCGATGGGCGGTCAACTGCTCCCGCGCCGACTTCAGCATCTCTTTCGAAGCGTCGACAGCAATGATCCGCCGCGCGAACGGCGCAAGCCACTCGCTCACATTCCCGGTCCCGCACCCGAGATCGCCGACCACCACGTCCGGATCCAGAAGACGGACCATCGCCCGAAGATGACTGGTCGCGCCGAACAACTCGTCGCGCAGCCGGCTCCACTGCCCTGCCGACGACGAAAAGAACGCTTCGGACTTCGTGCGCCGCTTCGACAGAATCTGTTTCAAACGCCTGTCGTCGTCGGATGCCGCGCGAGATGCCACCACCTGCTCGCGCACCACCTGCCACAAACGTCTCACCGATGGCTCCATGTCCCCAAGCGGCAGCGTGTAGAGCCGCCGGGTTCCGTCACGCCGTGACGAGACCCAGTCGCCATCCGACAACGTCTTCAGGTGGCGGCTGACCGTCGACTGCGGCAGTTGAAGGACGTCGCAAAGTTCGGACACCGTCAGTTCCCTTCCTTCGAGAACCGCGAGCATCCGCACACGAATGGCGTCGGACAGCACGGAAAGATGATCGACGACTGCGCAGGATTGATTCATCCGTATAACCGGATGAAAGGATATGTAGAAGCGGCGGCGCTGTCAATGCTCCGTTCGACGTCCTCGACGTCCTTGCGGTTTACCGCGAGTTCCACAACGCATGGAATGCGGACTGGAACGCGCTGATCGTCGAGCCGGCGCGAATGAAGACGGCGTTCTCGTCGTTGTTTTCCTCCGCGGCCGTCGACCAGTTGTAGCTCCCGGTGACCATGATACGGCCGTCGAAAATGGCGTATTTG
>JAHFTY010000200.1 GCA_023265365.1 Acidobacteriota bacterium | reverse complement strand
GATCCTGCTGAGGAATGGGAAGGCGCCGCTTCCCGAAATGCCCCAGGAGGAGCTGCTCAAGATCGCCTGTACCCAGCACTGGCCGGATACTTGCGGCCGCCGATAGGATTCGATCATGTTCAAACTCAAACTTCTTCTCGTCGCTGTCTCCCTGCTCTTTCTGCAACGTGAATGGTCGGACACGTTCGATTCCGGCAAACTGGACAACGCCGCCTGGCGTCCGACCTCGCAAAGCGACTTCAATGTCAAAGTCATCGACGTTTTCGACAAAGGTAAGGATGGTGTCCCCGATTTCCGGCTGCGTCTTCGAGCCGACACCATGGGTACGGATGATGCCACGGTGAAGTACCTCGGCGTACGATCCGTCCGGAAATTCACGTTGCGGCCGGGAACGCGGATCTCAGCGCAATTGGACTGGAACGAACAGGTCAATGGAAGCTATCTCTCCAGCGCTCTGATCCTCTCGCCGGAACTGACCAGCCGGAATCCGCTGGAAAACCAGAATTATCTGAAAGTCGAATACTTCGGAGTCCCTCCCGGCATCAACGCCCGTATGGCGGTCGGCATGAAATCGCAGGGAAGGGAAAACCCGATGCTCTTTACCGAGGGCTGGCCGGAAACAAACCGCAGTGGCCGCAGGATTCAGAAGGTCGATGTCGCGATCGTCGTCAAGGCTGCAGGTTTTGAGGTTCTGGAGAATGACAGGGTCTTGTTCGACTCTCAGAAGCTCCGAGTGCCCTTCGCTACCACCTACCTCTACTTACAGATGTCAACGCACAGCAACTACCGAGTTCGCGAATTGTTCTGGGACAACATCAAGGCACTGAACGCCCACTGACGACTCTGCAGCTTTTTTGACAGCCGTGATCAACCTTCAGGTGTCGAATGCCGGTGACGGATCGACAGTGGGTTGGGGCGTTCTGGCGATGCTCGACGCGGAAGCCGCCGGAGCCACGATTCCGCAATGGGCGAAGGACGAAATCAAGAACTACAACCTTCCCAACCACATGAACAATGACGGAAGCTTCGACTACACGGCTGACGGAAACGCGAGCGTGATCAACACGAACGGCGTCGGCGGCAACGTGGCACGAAGCGGTATCGCGCTTCAGGCTCTCTTCCTTGGCGCTGCGGCGCCGGCCGATGCGCGAATCACGTCAGCGAAAAACTTCGTCAATAACCGCTGGGGCGGCAGCGCCCTCGCCGGCGATTACACCGGATCCTGCGGCACCGGCTTGCAAAACAAGGGCTGTGCGTACGCGATGTTCAACGTGTTCAAGGGATTCAAGCTCCAGGGAATTTCGACGGTTTCCAACGTCGGTCGTGCGGCAGGCCCCGGAACGATCCCGGCGAACGACTGGTATGCGGATTATCAGGACTGGTTGACGAACCAGGGAGCCTATTCCGCGCAGTCCAATCAGAGCGCCCCGACGACAACCACGGGCGGTCAGTGGGGGATGGCGTTCTCCTGCTGCGCTGGTACCGCCATCAGCGGAAGCACGGCCCTGGCGGAACTGATTCTGTCGCCGGTCGCCCTCGTCCTTCCGGACGGCGATAAGTTCTCCACTGTCGGTCTGCGTCCGGCCAACGGCACTGCGCTCGCCGGCACCGCACACACGGTTATTGCGAAGGCGGAGAGCTCCAACGGAACACCGGTTCCCGCCGCGACCGTGACCTTCGTTGTATCGGGCGCGAACGTCGGCAACACGGGTTCCGGCTCGGCGACAACGGACAGTACGGGTGAAGCGTCGTTCACGTACACGGGTAACGTTCCGGGTAACGACACAATCCAGGCGTTCATCGGATCCCTGTCGTCGAACACGGTGAGCTTCACCTGGCTGGATCGTCCGCCGGTTGCGAATGCCGGTCCGGACGGAACCATCAACGCCGACGCGAGCTGCTCCGGCCTGATCACGTTAAACGGCGGCGGTTCCAGCGATCCGGACAACGATCCGCTCACCTACAGCTGGACCGGTCCAGGCGGTTTCTCGTCCACTCTGAAGAATCCGCAGGTCTCCATGCCTCCGGGAACGTATACCTTCACCCTGACAGTCGATGACGGCCGCGGCCAGACTTCGACGGACTCGGTTACGATCATCGTGAAGGACGGAACGGCTCCGATCCTCAATCTGCCGCCCAACGCGACGATTGAACAGACGAACCGTGCCGGAACACCGCACACCGTTAACGCGACCGCAACGGATTCTTGCGGCGGGGTCACGTTGGTCAGCGACGCTCCGCTGGTCTTCCCGCTGGGGAACACCGATGTTCACTTCACAGCTACGGATACCTCGGGTAACGTCACGACCGGAACCGTTACGGTGAAGGTTGTCGATACCATCGCACCAGCCATCACCGCCCCGGCCGCCGTGACCGTCGAACAGACGAACCGTGCGGGAACTCCGGCTTCCGTGACGGCGACAGCGACCGACATCTGCGCCGCCGCTCCGACCATCACCAGCAATGCTCCGGCGGTCTTCCCGCTCGGGAACACGACGGTGACTTTCACGGCGACGGACGCTTCGGGTAACACCTCGACAGCCACCACAACGGTGACTGTTGTCGACACCACAGCCCCGACAGTCACCGCCCCCGCGGCAGTAACGGTTGAACAAACCGACCGCAACGGCACGGCGGCAACTCTGGGTGTTGCGACTGCAACCGACATCTGCGACGCCGCGCCGACAATCACGAACAACGCTCCGGCGGTCTTCCCACTCGGAACGACGACCGTGACCTTCACGGCGACGGATGCTTCGGGTAATTTCTCCACTGCGACCACGACAGTGACGGTGAAAGATACGACCGCACCCGTCATCAACAACGTGCCGGCGGCTATCTCCGTCGAACAGACCAACCGCGCCGGAACCCCGGTAACTGTGGGTCTGCCGACCGCCACCGACATCTGCGACGCGGCCCCGACCGTGACCAGCGACGCGCCCGCGACGTTCCCGCTCGGAACGACAACGGTGACGTTCAAGGTGACGGACGCCTCGGGCAACACGTCGACGGCAACTACGACCGTGACCGTGAAAGACACGACGGCGCCCGTTCTGAACGTCCCGGCCGCGAAAGTCGTCGAACAGACCAACCGCGCCGGAACCCCCGTCTCCCTGACGGCCACCGCGACCGACATCTGCGACGCCTCGCCCGCAGTAACCAGCAACGCACCGGCAGTCTTCCCGCTGGGAACGACGACGGTGACATTCACGGCAACGGATGCTTCCGGCAACACGACGACCGGAACGACGACCGTGACCGTGAAGGACACGACAGCCCCGGCGTTCAGCAATGTGCCGGCGCCGATCGTGGTCGAACAGACCAACCTGGCCGGAACCCCGGTGAGCGTGCCCAAACCGACGGCGACCGACATTTGCGATGCGGCGCCGACGGTGACCAGCAATGCTCCGGCGACGTTCCCGCTGGGAACAACAACAGTAACGTTCACGACGATAGATGCGTCGGGGAACACGGCGACGACGACGACGGTGACGGTGAAAGACACAACCAAGCCGACGATCACGACGACGCTGTTGAACCCGGCAACCCTGTGGCCGGTGAATCACAACATGACTCCGATTGGAACGATCGCGGTGTCCGACATCTGCGATGCGAGGCCGGGAGTGGTGCTGAGTATCACGCAGGATGAACCGCTGAACACGACGGGAGATGGCAACTTCTCTCCGGATGCCTCAGTGACGTTCAACGGCAACACGGCGAACATCAACCTGAGAGCGGAACGCAGTGGAAACAGCGACGGCCGCGTGTACCTGTTGAAGACCACGACAACGGACGCGTCGGGTAACACAGCGTTCGCGTGCTCGGCGGTGACAGTAACCAAGTCGCAGAGCGCGGCAGACAAAGCAAGCGTTGCGAACCAGGCAGCGGCCGCAGTCGCCGCTTGCAACGCGACGGGAGCGACCCTGCAGTTCAGTTCCACCAACGGCCCGATCGTCGGACCGAAACAGTAACCATCCCTTCACTCCCATAAGGGGAAGTCCTTCGGGACTTCCCCTTTTTCAAATCCGCCTGCCCGATCATGTACAATCGACGCCGCCATGGTGAAGAGCCATGCATGCGATAAAGGAAAAGGAATTCAAACATGGATCGTATGGCCGCAGTCAAATGGTTGGGAGCTGTTGCTGTTGTGGTTTTTCTCGGCTTTGTGGCAGGCCGGCAGCAGCAATTGGTGGACAGTCAACGCGAGATCTTAAGACAACTTCAGGAAATCAAGGGATCCAGCCTCCCTCGCGCCGCGCAGGCGCCCGCCCAGCCTTCAGCGGCTCCGGCTCCTATTGATTTCACGATGAACGTCGAGAATGCCGCGACGATGGGAAAGCCGGAGGCCAAAGTCACACTCGTCGAGTTTTCAGATTTCGAATGTCCTTTCTGCGGCAATTACATTCGCCAGGTTTACTCGCAACTGGAACGCGACTACGTCAGCAGCGGCAAGATTCGTTACGTTTTTCGCAATTTCCCGCTCGAACGAATTCATCCCAGGGCGATGAAGGCTGGAGAAGCGGGAGAGTGCGCCCGCATTCAAGGAAAATTCTGGCCGATGCACGACCGCTTGTTCGCCAATCAAAAAGCCCTGGAGCCGGCGAACCTGCTCGATCATGCGCGTACGGTCGGCCTGGACACCAGGTCGTTCGAAAGCTGCCTCAATGGCCAGGCGGCGCCCAGGATTCGTGCCGATCTGGATGCGGGCGTCCGTGCCGGGGTCAGCGGTACTCCGACATTCTTTCTCGGGTTCACGCAAAAAGACGGATCCGTTCATGTCGTCGAAAAAATCGTTGGCGCCAAGGACTATTCATCATTCCAGGCGGTTCTCGACCACCTCCTGGCCTCACCGGAAGCGAAATAAGTGGCGTCAGAGGGCTTGAAACAGTCTGGCCAATTTATATTCAGCATTGTGTAGTAAAAAACAATCGCTTGACAACCGCACGCACCGGTTTCAAGATACTCCCCGTTTCCGTCAAATATTTGACGATCTCGCTTTTGAGTCTCAACCCATGGAGGGCCCAAGATGACTACGTTTCGATCTCCACTCCCAATACTCTTCCTGGCTTTTCTCGCGCTGTTGTTGTCCGGCGCCGTGTTGATGGCCGGCGCGGACTCCGGACATGTGAAGCAACTTCGGACAACCGGAAGCTGCAACAACTGTGATTTGCGCGACGCCGAACTCCCCGGTCTGGTGGCTGAACTGGCCGACCTGCGGAATGCCGATTTGCGCGGCGCCATGATGTATAAGGCGATTCTCCGCGATGCGAATTTCACCGGCGCCCTGCTCGCGTTTGCCAACCTGAAAGGCGCAGACCTCAGCAACGCTCGCGGTGCGAATCTCAGTGACGCCATTACCGACGAGTACACCAAATGCCCTGGTGGTTCGGCCGGACCTTGCAAGTAAGACAAGGTCTGTCGAGTCTCCAGATTTGAATCATTTTCCAGATGTCCGGCATTTCGCCATGGAGGGATTGATGAGTACCCACACGATGACCGCCCGATTTCGAAGACTGCTCCAGCCGAGTTTCGGCTTTGTGTTCCTGGCTTTGTTGCTTGTGACCGTCGCGCTGGTGACAGCGGGTCCCTTTGAGGCCGGGCCGCCTCTTCCGGCCGAACATCCGGCGGCAGTGGAAGCGGCCCCTGCCGAGCCACCCATGGCCGATAACGCAACGGGAATACGGCTTGTGTCGACGCAAACCTGCGGCAACGGGACATGGTCCCTGTATGTCGGCAACACGCTTGTCGGAACGACGGGCATCGGTGACTGCGTTTGCGGCACAAATCAGACCAACGTGTTCTTCAACAATCAGGCTGCACTGGATGCGGTCGGAGCGCCGGCCTGCACCGACGTGCGCGTTGTTGAGAGTGGAAGCACCTATATTTCGTACGTTCGAGTGGAAATCACGCGGGCGACCAGCGGCACGGAGAAGATCTGTCTCTATGACTCCGCCAATGGAAATTGCGCGGATCGCGATTTCTGTTCCGGCGTCGGGAGCGGATCGTCCTATGTTTACGGAACGAACCGGACCATGACCGGAGGCCCGGCGGACACCGATGGCGATGGCACCAACGATTGCACCGATACGGACATCGACAACGACGGCATTCTTAACGCCGCTGACAATTGCCCGTCCATCGCCAACGCCAATCAGTTGGATACCGATGCCAACGGTACAGGAGACGCATGCCAGCCGTCAGTCGTCGCCGTGCCGTGGTTCGGCAGCGAACTTCAGCCCCACCAGGTCTATTCGGGCGGGTCCCTGATGCTTCAGGCGGTCGCGTCGAACCCGGCGGGTACCTTGACGCTTTCCAGCGGGACATGGGATCCCGGAGACGGCGCCGGTCCGCAGGCGATCAATGTATCGAACCCCCTCGCGTTGGAGTTGGCGCATACCTACACCGGCGCGGTGAACCAGCCGTTCACAGCCACCATCAGCGTTACGGACACGGCGAACAATGCGTATACCGATACCTTCAAGGTGGTGATTTCAGCGAATTCCCGCGAAACGAAGGTCAACATGGCCATCGACAAGGGCCTGTGGAACCTTCATAAGCGGATCGTTCGAACCACGTCGGACGGAAAGCCGTCGGGGAAATGGGTGGCGTATAACAGCCCCACGTTTGACATGGCGCCGACCGCGTCGTCGGTGCAGGCTTTTGAAATCAACAACCACAAAGAGTCCGGAGATCCAACCAAGGATCCGTATGTGGACGATGTGAAGCGCGGACTGCGTTACATCATGAGCCAGGCTGCAATGAAAACCGTCAGCATTGGGATGCAGGGGGCGAACAATCCCGACCCCAATGGGAACGGGATTGCGCTGGCCGTGAATTCCGGCGATCACGAGACCTACATCGGCGGCCAGATCATTGATGCGATCGTCGCTTCCGGAACTCCGAACAAGACCGCAGACGTGGGTGTGGCGACGTATGTGAATGGCCGAAGCTACAAGAACATCGTTCAGGACATGCTGGATGGTTATTCCTGGGGAATGAACGATAGCTATGGCGGTTGGCACTATTCGTTCAACAGCGGCAGCAACGACTCTTCCGCATCGCACTGGTGGGGAATCGGGGTACTCGCCGCACAGAACTGGGGTCTGGACGCCCCCGCGTGGGTGAAGAGCATCCAGTTCAATACGGGCGTGCCCCTGATGCAGGTGGCCCCGTCGGGAGTGAATCCCTCGAATTGCTGGTTCGGCTATACCGGCAGCACCGGCTATGCATGGGATGCCGGCACCAACACGACGGCTGCCGGCCTGATCCTGCTGAACGCGGACGATATCGCGTTGTCCCATGACCGCTGGAAGTGCGCGGAGCGGTATCTGGACAGCCAGTTCAGCGGATCGCTCGGCAACTTCTACACGATGTATCAAACCGCGAAAGCCATGAGGACGGCGAAGAGCGGCGGCGTGACCACGCCGATCACGCTGATGGTCGGCACACGGGACTGGTATGCGGCGTATGCGGATTACCTCGTCGCCAACCAGAACGGAGCCGGCGCCTTCAGTTCAGGCGTGGGTTCCGTCGGTGGTTACATTCAGGCCGACATGGCCACGTCGTGGGCGTTGATCATCCTGTCGCCTTCGCTGTTTGAAGTGCCGCCGACGGCGGTCTGCCAGGCGGATGCGATCGTTTGTTCCGCCGGCGCGACGTGCGGCGCTGCGACGGTGGGCGCGTACTCGACCGCGAATTTCTCGGGAAGCCAGTCGCTGGCAGGGGACAACCCGATCGCCAGCTACGCCTGGGATTTCAAAGATGGCGGCACGGCGTCGACGGTGAATGCAACGCACAGCTTTGCCAATATCGGAACCTACAACGTTCAGTTGACGGTCCGGGATACCAAAGGAAACGCATCGAACGCCGTCTGCCCGGTGCAAGTGACCGACACGGCCCTGCCTCCAATCGCCGACCCGGGAGGCCCCTACCAGGTCTGCCAGGGAAGCCCGGTGATTCTGGATGGATCCCACTCGCTGGGTCGCGGCGCCAACATCACGAACTATGAGTGGGACTACCAGGATCCCATCAACTTCGCGACGGTGGATGCGACGACGGCAGTGGTCAACGCGACGGCTTACTTCGCAGCCAAGCCGCTGGGCGCCTACAGCGTCGCACTCCGCGTGAAGGACGACAGTCAGTCGCACTTCGTGACGACGGCGTTCACCACCGTCACCATCATTGCGGCGAACGATCCGAGCTGTAACAAGCCGCCGGTTGCCGTGAATGACAGTGCGTCGACGTTCAGCGGAACAGCAGTAACGATTGCGATTCTCGGAAACGACAGCGATCCGGATGCGGGCGACACTCTGTCGGTGACATCGGTGGGAACCGCCGGCAACGGAACCGTCGTGATCAACGGCGGCGCTACAGTGACCTACACACCGGCCAA
>JAHFTY010000346.1 GCA_023265365.1 Acidobacteriota bacterium | reverse complement strand
GCGCTCTCGGGCAATCGCTATAGCCCGCTCACGCAGATCACGCCGGCCAACGTGAAAAATCTGGAGCTGCAGTGGATCTTCCAGACGCGCGGGCCGGCCGAGCCCGTGGAGAAGTTCGAGGCGACGCCGCTCGTGGTGGACGGCATCATGTACACGGTGCTGGCGCCCAACCACGTGGTGGCGCTCGACGCCGCCACCGGCCGAATGTTCTGGCTCTATTCTCCGAATATTTCACGGCTGGCGCGCGTGTGCTGCGGCCGCGTCAATCGCGGGCTGGCGATCCTCGGCGATACGTTGTTCATGGGAACGATTGACGGCCATCTGATTGCGATCGATGCCAAAACCGGCAAGCCGGTCTGGGATGTGGCCGTTGCAAGACCGGAGGCCGGTTATTCCTTCACCCTGGCGCCGCTCATCGTCAAAGACAAGGTGATCGTCGGACCTTCGGGCGGTGAATACGGCATCCGCGGCTTCATCGCCGCGTTCGACGCCGCGACCGGCAAGGAAGTCTGGCGCTTCAACACGATCCCCGGGCCGGGCGAGCCCGGGCATGAGACCTGGACGGACGCGGACAAGAACGCCTGGAAGACCGGCGGCGGTCCCGCGTGGGTGACCGGCTCGTACGATCCGACGCTCAACCTCTTATATTGGGGCACCGGAAATCCAGGTCCGGACTGGAACGGCGACCCGAGGCCTGGCGACAATCTCTATACGGATTCGGCGCTGGCTATCGATCCCGACACGGGCAAGTTGAAATGGCATTACCAGTTCACGCCGCACGACGAGTTCGATTACGACTCCACACAGGTGCCGGTGCTGGCCGACATCACGTGGCAAGGACGGCCGCGCAAAGTGATGCTGTGGGCGAATCGAAACGGCTTCTGGTATGTGCTGGATCGCGCGACCGGTGAATTCTTGTCGGGCAAGCCCTTTACGAAGGTCAACTGGGCGGAAGGCTTCGATGAAAAGGGCAGACCGAAGAGAATGCTGGATCCGACGACCGAAGGCACGCTCGTCTTTCCGAACAACCAGGGCGCGACGAACTGGTATCCGCCGTCGTACAGTCCCCGCACGGGACTTTTCTACATCCCGACCTGGATGGATACATATTCGACGTACACGAAAGGGCCGGCTGAATACAAAGAGGGCAATCAGTACGTCGGCCGGTTCCCGACGATGGCGTTCCCTGCGCTGCGAACAGGTCCTGGTGATATCAACCAGCGGCTTCCGGAAGAAGGATACGGCGCGATTCAGGCGTTCGATCCGCAGACCGGCCAGCGCAAGTGGGAATTCAAGATGGTCGACGTGACCGACAGTGGCGTCCTCTCGACGGCGTCAGATCTGGTGTTCGCCGGCGGACGCGAAGGGTACTTCTTCGCGCTCGATGCGCGCACGGGCGAACAACTCTGGAAGGCCAACGTGGGCGGCCAGGTCTCTGCCGGACCGATGTCGTACTCGGTGAACGGCAAACAATATGTGGAGATCGCCGCGGGCAGCGTGTTATTCGTGTACGCTTTGCGGTAGTCGTCGTGTCTGATGTAGCGCAGGACTTTAGTCCTGCCGTCTGATGTAGCGCGGGACTTTAGTCCTGCCGTCTGATGTAGCGCAGGACTTTAGTCCTGCATACCAGGCAGGTCTAAAGACCTGCGCTACATGTGAGTTTGCAGGTCTAAAGACCTGCGCTACACGGAATGCGCGGAGGTAAGAGTGCAGAAACGGTTGATCGTTCTCTCGGCCACGTTGGCGACGCTGATGCTGTCCGGCGCTCCGTCGATCGCGCAGGAAGCGCCGGCGCCGGCCGGCCAGGCGGCGGCCCGTCCCGCGCCACCGCCGTCCAAGCCCACGCCTCACTGGGCCGACGGCCGGGTGAATCTCGGAGCGCCTGTCGGTCAAACAGGCATCTGGGCCGGTGATGGCCGGCTGGCGGTCAATCCGAAAAGCTATGAGCCGAACTCGACGCGGAACGCGCCGATTCACATCGACGCGATCCCTCTCCAGCCGTGGGCGCGAGCACTGACCAACGCGCGGCATGCCGAAGTTCTGCGGTTCGAGCCGCACGCACGGTGCAAGCCGTCCGGCGGACCGCGCGAATTCGTCACGCCCTACGGTTTTGAGATCGTCGATCTCCCCGATATCCAACGCGTCCTGGTGCTCGATATCGGCGGACCGCATAGCTTCCGCGAGATCTATATGGATGGACGGCCGCATCCCAAGGATCTCAAGCCGAGCTACTACGGGCATTCCGTGGGTCACTGGCAAGGGGAGACACTGGTCATCGACGCCGTTGGGTTCAATGAAAAGTTCTGGATGAGTCGAGACGGACTGCCGCACACCGACCAACTCCACTTGATCGAAAAATTCACGCGCACCGATTTCAACACGCTCAAGTACGAGGTGACCATCGACGATCCCGGCGCATACACCGCGCCGTGGACGAGCGGTTTTTCCCTGCGGTGGTCCCAGGACATCGAAGTGTTCGAATACGTGTGTCAGGGCAACAACTTCTTCCCTGAATCGGTCTTCGCTCTTCCGCAAGGCCACAAGGATCCGACAGTCGGCATCGCGCCGTAGATGGCGTTTCGATGAAGGAGCCGGACGTGCGACTTCGTTTACCGACGCTTGCCGCCGCGATGTTGTTCGTGGCGGCGCCGTTCGTATTGGCTCAAGGGGCGCCGGGGGCAGAATCGTCAATTTTCGCGCAGGGCGATCGCGCGAAGGTAGCGGCCAGGCCGACGCCGCACTGGCCGGATGGTCGCGTCAATCTGGGACCGGTGCCGGGCGAAGCCGGGCTGTGGCTGCCGATCGATGCGCGCATCTCGCTGCCG
>JAHFTY010000199.1:7248-8393 GCA_023265365.1 Acidobacteriota bacterium | reverse complement strand
GCCGCTCCGCGGCACCCCGCCTTGGCCAAGGCGGTGAAAAGTCTTGGTCCGGCGACTCCACGGTTTCATTGATGGTGTCAGTGGTGCCTGACACCGAATGATTAGCGCTGTTGGGTGGGGAGCAGGGTTCCGACCGATCGGAGATGTTCGGCGACGGCCTCGCGGACCAGAACGCCGGTCTCGCGGAACTGGGCGTCTTTCTGAAATTCCTCGAATCCATCCGTGGTGGTCACCGTGTAGAGGTTGGAATCCCGGAGAGGCTTTCCATCCGACAGCGTGATCTTCACCAGACGCTTGCCCGCGGGTTTCTTCGAATCGTATTTCACGCGGAGTCCGCTCACGTTCATCATCTGCCGGCCGAGGATCTCTTTGATCTTCGCGCCGGTCAGCTTCAAGGTGATGACGGAGTTATCGAAGGGCACCACTTCCAGAACGGTGCGTTCGGTCACCGGGCCCTTCGGAATTCCACGAGGCGATCGCAGACTGTTCAACGTGATCTGCGTGCCGGTCGCGGCGCGCAGCGCGTCGGCCACGAGGTCGCCGGCGTTCACGTCGGCCACGGCGTGCGCCAGAACAGTGTCGAGGTCGCGCGAAAGCCGCGACTCGTAAGGCTTGAGGATCTCCTCGATTTCCTTGTCGGGCTCGACGCCCTCAAGCGGAATCAATCGAGAAGCGATGCCGGCAAGTTTCTTATCTTCGAACGACAGGTCCAGGCGGCCTACCGATTTACCGTAGCTGCCGCTGTGAACGATGGTGGTGTTGCCGACGCGCAGAGGCTGAGGAGCCGCGGCATGATCGTGGCCGCCGATAATCAGTCGCACTTCCGGAAATGCCCGGGCGAGCTGGACCTCTTCTTCGGGCCGCAGATGCGTCAGGAAGATCACGAAGTCGGCGAGATCGCGCACCCGGAAAAGCGCTCTTTCGGCAGCTTCGACGACGCCGGTGACTTCGATGGCGCCCATCTTCGGCGGATGCGTCTTCATCACGTCCGGCGTGGTGAGTCCGATGACGGCAAACCGGATACCCTGAGCGTTGAAAATCGCGGCGTCGCCGAGGTTGCCGATGTCGAGGTTCGTATTTGCGGAGACGAAGGGAAACTGCGCCTGCTGCAACCGCCTCGCAAGACCCTCGATGCCGAAGTTGAA
>JAHFTY010000199.1:0-7238 GCA_023265365.1 Acidobacteriota bacterium | reverse complement strand
ACTGCCGCGTCGTAGCCGATCGCGTTCATCACGTCGATCATCGGCGCGCCTTCGAACATGTTGGAGATCATGGTGCCGAAGAAGCTGTCGCCCGCGTCGAGCATGAGATCGGGTTTCTCGCGGCGGACAATCGACCCCAGGGCTGCGCTGCCACCCGCGTCCGGACCCGCCTGAACGTGTCCATGGAGGTCATTCGTGTGCATGATGACGACGTGCGTCGGCGCGGCCGAATTTGCGAAAGCGGCAATCAGGGCGAAAACAATCGCCCAGGCGATGCGGGGTTTCATTGCCCAGGTATTGTATCGTGAACCGGGGCCGATCATCCGCGGATTCCGCGGCCCTACTCGTGCCGCAGCGCGGTCAGCGGATCGACTCTCGCCGCCCGCCGTGCCGGAAGGTAGCAGGCGGCGGCCGAAACTCCGGCAAGTAGCGTCGATACGGCAACATACGTCAGGGGATCGGTATTGGTGATCCCGAACAGCAGATCGCTCATCATCCGCGTCAGCGCCGCGGCCCCGATCAAACCGATCCCTACTCCAATCGACGCCGGGATCAGCACTTCCCCCACAACCATCCCCAGGACCTGAGGCGCCCGGGCGCCGAGCGCCATCCGCAGTCCGATTTCATGCGTGCGTTGCGTGACGGTGTAGGAGACCAGCCCATAGATTCCGACAGTCGCCAGCACCATGGCCAGTCCCGCAAAACCGCCGAGCAGCAGCATTGCAAACCGGCGCTGGGCGGTCGAAAGCTGGGCCAGATCGTCGACGGTGATCGTTCTCAGCGGCAAGTCGGAGTCCAGCGCGTGGATCTCGGAACGAACCACGTCGATCATTGCCTGCGGATCCGACGTCGTCCGGATCGCGATCTGCGGACCGGTCAGCGGGTTGTTCGGGTACGGCCGATACACCTCCGGACGCGGCTCGACATCGAGTCCGAGGTGCCGGACATTCCCGACAACCCCGACAATTGTGATCCACGCCGCATTCTCCGCGGTCCCGAACTGAATGCGCTGCCCGACCGGCTCCTCACCCGGAAAGAACCGTCTCGCAGCGAGTTCATTGATGATCGCCACCTGCGTGGAATCGCGACTGTCGAACGGGCGGCCGCGCAACAGCGGAATGCCCATCGTTTCGAAATATCCGGTCGAGGCGATCCGGTAGTCGAACTCCGCGCGCTGCCCCGCCGGCTTGGGACGGACCTCAAAATTCACGTAGGTCGTGATGTTGCCCACGCCAACCGCGCCGCTCAGCGGAATTCGGCTGACCGCGCCGACCGACTCGACGCCTCCGATCGATTTCAACTTTTCTTCGAGCTGGAGATAAAAGGCGAGCCTCTGCTCGGGCCGCGGATACTTCGCGGGCGGCAGGGACGTGGCGACGTACAGGAGCCTTTCCGTGGCGTAACCGGGATCCACGGTCAGAAGCCTGGAAAAGCTGCGGACCAGCAGGCCTGAGCCGACCAGCAGAACAAGCGCGAGCGCAACCTCGGCAATCAGCAGCGCCTTGCGGATTCGGTTGCGCGCGATCGATGTGCCGGCACGACCGCCTTCTTTCAGCGCCTCGCTCACACCTCTCCTCGACACGGACACCGCGGGAATGAGACCGAAAACCAGGCCGGTGCCGGCGGCAACGGCAAGTGTGAACCACAAGACGTTCAGATCCATCCGGATCTCGGCGAGTCTCGGCAGATTCGGTCCAAGCGAAACCAGATAACGAATTCCCGCATACGCGAGCAGCGACCCCGCCGCCGCGCCCATCATCGAAACCAGCACGCTTTCGATGAGGAACTGCCGAATGAGTCTCCCGAGACCCGCTCCCAGGGCGCTCCGCACCGCCACTTCGCGTTGCCGGTCGACGGCCCGGACAAGCATAAGATTCGCAACATTTGCGCATGCGATCAGCAGCACCACGCCCACAGCCGCCAGCAGAACGAAAAGGACCGGACGCACGCTCCCGGTGATCTCTTCAAGCAGCGCGACGGCATGAACGCTGAACCCCGTGTTCATGTCCGGATACTGACTCTCCAGCCGGGCCGCAATCGTCTTCATCGAGGTTTGCGCCCGATCCACCGCCACGCCGGGCTTGAGCCGGCCGACCACGTCGAGCAGGCGGACGGACCGGGTGACGTTGGCGACGATCGGATTCTGCTGCAACGGAAGATACACCTCGCCGTCCTCGATAAAACGGAAGCCCGCCGGCATCACTCCGATAACCGGATAACGCGTGCCGTCCAGCGCAATCGTCCGTTCGAGAACCTGCGGATCGCCGCCGAGACGCTGTTTCCAGAAGCCATAGCCGATCAAGGCAACCGGGGCCCCTCCAACCTGATCTTCATCCGCGCGAATGCCGCGGCCGATCAATGGTTCGACACCGAGCGTCTTCAGCCAGTTCGACGAAACCCAGAACCCGAAAATGGATTCCGATTCTCCGGTGCCCGTCAGCGTAAAACCCCAGCGCACGGTGTTTGCGGCAAGGTCGGCGAAGACGTCGTTCTGGTCGCGGTAATCCCTATAGTCGAGCGGCGAAACGGTGTTGTGAAAGACGGACTGGCGGGTGTTGTGATTCCAGATCATCACGAGGCGGTCCGGATCCTGGAACGGAAGGCTTTTCCCGAGCACCGAGTACACGACACTGAAGATGGCCGTGTTCGCGCCAATACCCAGCGCAAGAACAAGCACCGCGATCACGGTGAAGCCCGGTTTTTTCCCGAGCACCCGCAGCGCATACCGAATTTCCTGAAAAAACATTTCGAAGCTCCATCGCTGCTTCCGCAGCCTCAGGGCGTGGATGAAGGCGCGCCCTTACACCGGAAAACCAGGGATCCCCCGGCCGGTTACATCGAAATCGGTCGTTCCAGGAACGGGCTGACGACGAACATGCGTTCGATATCCGCCGACGGCTCAGGAAAACCACTCTCCCGCCCAGGTCCCAAGAAGGCCAAGCGCCTGACGTCACATCCGGGAGGACACTCCCACGTCAAGTTCTGCGCGCACGCTTCCCGATGTCATCCCCGCCAGCTTTGCCCGCTCTCCGGTGCGCAAAAAAGATGTGGGTAAAGATCAGAGCTTTGCCCGTGCGGCGAACGCTTCCACCACGCCCGTTAGGCCGTCGATCTTCTGCCCCTTCCCGTCCGGCCGGCTGTCGAGCACGAGTCCCATTTCCCAGTTCAGAGCGCGGGTGAGATTGCGGCTGCCAAACCAGATCCGCCATGCGTAGAATAACCAATAAATCTACGCAGGCGATGCGTAGATCGTTCTTGACCACTACGTCGAATAGGCCCATAATCTACGCAAGAGGTGCGTAGATTGAGTCTTTATATCCATCAATTACTTGAATGGCCGCGCTGCACTTGGAATCAAGACACCTTGGTCTCGCCTCTCGCCGAGATCCGACATCGACAGGGACGCCTCCTCGGTCGCATGGAGAGCCTTGGGTTCCAACTCCAAAAACAGGCGGAACTTGAAACGCTAACCCTCGATGTCCTGAAATCCAGCGAAATCGAGGGTGAAAACCTCGATCCGGACCAGGTGCGTTCCTCGATCGCCCGCCGGCTTGGTATGGATATCGCCGGAGCGGTTCCGGCGGATCGGAATGTGGAAGGCGTCGTGGAAATGATGCTCGATGCGACGCAGAATTTTCAGAAACCTCTCAGTGAGGAGCGACTGTTCAGCTGGCATGCGGCATTATTCCCAACAGGTCGAAGCGGCATGCAGAAGATCATCGTCGGAGCTTGGAGAGACGATTCAAAGGGCCCGATGGAGGTTATCTCTGGCCCCATGGGCAAAGAGACGGTGCATTACGAAGGGCCCGCGGCAGCGCTTCTCGCGCGGGAAATGTCTCAATTTATAGAGTGGGCAAACCAGTCCGAGAGTATCGATCCTGTTCTTGGAGCCGCACTGGCACACCTTTGGTTTGTCACGATCCACCCTTTTGATGATGGTAACGGTCGAATCGCGCGCGCCATTGCCGACTGGTTATTGGCACGATCAGAAAACAGCGCGCAGCGCTTTTACAGCATGTCCGCGCAGATACGTCAGGAAAGAAATGCGTATTACGACACCCTTGAGCGCACCCAGAAAGGCACACTCGACATTACTCCGTGGATGGAATGGTTTCTGGCGTGCCTTGGCCGCGCTCTCGATGGCACCGAAGTCACGCTTGCCGCCGTGCTCCGCAAGGCGCGGTTCTGGGACATACAAAATCGCCAGTCAATCAATGATCGGCAACGTCTCGTCCTGAACAAGATGCTCGATGGTTTTGATGGAAAACTGACAACGGTGAAGTGGGCGAAGCTCACGAAGTCCTCTCATGACACGGCGCTTCGCGATATTCAGAACCTTATCGATATGGGCATTCTGACAAAAGATCCCGGCGGCGGCCGAAGCACAAGCTATTCACTGCCAAAGTTGACGTGAACATGTGCATGTCCCGTTGTGGATGTGCGAAGCCTCCGCTTGTTCTCAATCCCGTTCGATGAAAAGAAGCCGTTCTAGGACCGCCGGTCCGAATGGGGTATGCTTGCCCCCATGAAGTCCAGAACCCTGTTGCTGCTTCTTTTCACCGCCGCCGCTACACCGGTCCTGCAGGCGCAGAACGTCGGTTTCCGCGTCGCGATCGCGCCGCCGGCCCAACCGGTCCAGCAGCCGTTTCCGACGGCGAACGTCATGGTCAATTCGCCGGTGCAACCGTTCATCTCCGCGCCGGTGCAACCGTACGGCTTCGGGCAGCAAGCCATCACGCCGTTTGGGTTCGGTGTGACGCCGCACATGGTTCCGCCAATCATCACCACGTCCTATTCGCCGATCTTCTCTTATCCGAATCCGCCACAGCCCGTCGTGCAGCCGTACGTCGTCGCCGGCGTGCCGGGCAACGGAGTCACGATCATCACCAGAAGCGTGGTCGTTTTCCAGCAGCCTCCCGCTCAGGCTTACGCGATTGCCCCTCGAACCGGGCCGGCGCCGGCATTGGCGCCTCCGGCAATCGGAACGCCCCGAATCCAGGTCATTCAGCAATTGGGGATACCGCTGACGTCTGTCTACACTCAGGCCGGCGAAACCCTCTTCTTTTCGGGCGGCGTCCAGATCTTCATCCAGAATGACAAAGTGGCCCGCCCAAACTGACATTGTCGATTGCAGGCGATGTCCGAGGCTGGTGGAGTACCGGGAACGGGTTGCGCGCGAAAAAGTCCGGAGATTTCGCAATTGGGATTACTGGGGCCGTCCCGTTCCCAGCCTCGGCGATTCGGACGCGCAACTCCTGATCGTCGGGCTTGCGCCGGCCGCGCACGGCGGGAACCGGACCGGCAGAGTCTTCACCGGGGACCGGTCCGGCGACTGGCTGTACCGGGCGATGTATCGGTTCGGATTCGCGAACCAGCCCGAGTCGATCGACCGTCACGATGGCCTGCAGTTGATCGACAGTTACATCACCGCGGCTGTCCATTGCGCGCCACCGGACAACAAGCCCCTCCCCGGCGAGTTTGCCAATTGCCGGCCCTATTTCCTGGACGAGTTACAGCGGCTGAAAAACCTGAAGGTGGTGGTGCCGCTCGGCCTGATTGGCTTCAAAACGTACTTCGCCGCAAGAAAAGAGCTGGGTTGGCGAAACCCCAGCCCCCTTCCTTCCTTTGGTCACGGTCTGGACGTCACGCTCGCCGACGGCGTGACCGTCATCAGTTCGTATCACCCCAGCCAGCAGAACACGCAAACCGGCAGATTGACAGAAACCATGCTGGACGCGGTTTTCAGCCACGCGCATCAAATAATGTATAGGGGATCAATGCGATGAAATTCAGAAGGAATCAACCGGTTCCGGAAAACATTCACTCCGGCCCCGTACAACGGCAAGTTCGGTACCCTGAACAACATTTAAGGATCAGGCGTCGAATTCGTCTTCTTCCCAGCGGATATTGCAGACCTGACAGGTCCACCAGCCGGGCATCCAGTGACCGAGATCGGAAACCGTGTGCGCGGCGCCGCAACGCTGGCATTTCGGTTTGGGGGTAACTTCCAGGTTCTTGACTTCACTTTCGGGCATTCGGGCAACTCCTCAATAATGTTCGGCGCTCTATCATACCCTAACGGCCCGCGGCCGAAGTGGTTCAGATACCTCGGCGCCAATTCGGGGTCAGACCCAAAGAACTGATAAAGCAAGGGCCTGACCCCACCGAAAATGGGCGCCGAGGTGTCTGACCCAGAATTACCGTCTTCTGCCACGGGCTGCTAACGGCCCGCGGCCGCGATGCGAAGCGGCTAAGGCAGCTAAGGCACGAGATAGAAAGGGTTGGGAACTTTGAACGTCTTTTCGGCGTATCCACCCGCCAGATCGCTGTTCTGATCGCCGATATTGGCAATGATCGCGTACCCCTGATCGACAATCTTCTTCCGCTCGGACGACTTGAAGGTGGCTGCCGGGTTTGTATTGCCGGCCGGCCGCATCGCCAGCCCCTGGAAATCCGCGTATCCCACGCCGCGCAGGTTCTTCTCCGTGCCGTCACGCTCGTTTTCCGGCCGGCCCGTGATGAAGAACACCGCCACGTTTTTCGCCTTGGCGGCCTTGTACAAGGCCAGTGTCGGGGCGATCGCTTCGGCCCGGGCGCTCATTTCCCACGCTCGCACGCCGCACGGACCGGACGGAAGGTTGTCGCAGGGTCCGGCGGGAACATAGCCGAAATCGTTCGCCACCATTTCGGGCCAGTTCAGCAGCGAAGTCTCATCGATGTCCAGGACGATTGCCGGTTTCGCAACCTGGGGGGCCCGCCGCTCGATGTGCTTCCGGGCGAGTGCCATCACCGCCGCCACATCGCGGTCATAAGCGCCGGATTTCTTGTACTCGTGCAGGCGGAGTTTCAGTTCCCCGAGATTGGGAATCTTGGTTTGCGCGGTTGCCGGAGCGATCAGCGTCGAAACCAGAATGAGGACAGCGAGTGCTCGTTTCACCATCATCGAAGGAATGTACCGGAACGGGGCGCCAGGGTCAAAACATCCGAAATCCGGCGCTCCGCCGGAGAATGGACACTGGACTCCGGTTCCGTCCCCGGTGTTATGCTTTTCGTATGCCTGATTTACAAGAAAGACGCGAAACTCTGCTCAAAGACATCAAGCTGCTTGTCGTCGAAGACGAGAGCGATACCCGCGAACTTCTTCGCTTTCTGCTGCAACAGCATGGCGCGCGCGTGACGGCCGCCGACAACGTTGCGGGGGCGATTGCGATATTCGACGAGCACCGGCCGGATGTGAT
>JAHFTY010000345.1:2390-2837 GCA_023265365.1 Acidobacteriota bacterium | reverse complement strand
CGAAAAGCTTCGCGCCGAATGGGGCGACTACGTCTGGTGGGACCGCGCCAAAAACGCGCCGCGCCCGCTGACGCGGGACATGGTCGGAAAGAACTCGACCGTTACCGACCCGCTGCTGGAGGGCTCCGTCGAAGTCACGCTCAGGGACGGAAAGAAAGTGCGGTGCCGCCCGAACTTCGACATCGTCCGGGAATACGTGGCGCATTTTTCGCCCAGGACGACCGAGGAGATCACCTGGGCCCCCGCCGCAGCCATCGAGCAACTCGCGAAACAACTGGCGCGGATGCCGGGCACCACGCTGTTCGCCATCGGCATGGGCCCCAATCAATTCTTCAACAACGACAACAAGGATCGCGCCGTGTTACTGCTGGCGGCGCTGACCGGCAACGTCGGAAAGATCGGCGGCAACGTCGGTTCGTATGCCGGCAATTACCGCGTGGCGAGGTT
>JAHFTY010000345.1:0-2380 GCA_023265365.1 Acidobacteriota bacterium | reverse complement strand
CCCAGTACATGAACGAGAACCCCTTCGACATCGAACTCGATCCGGCCAAACCGGCGAGGCCGCGGCAATACTGGAAAGCCGAGTCGGCGCACTTCTACAACCATGAAGACCGCCCGCTGCGCGTCGGCAAAAAGCTGCTGACGGGATCGACCCACATGCCGGCGCCGACGAAATCGATGTGGTTCGCCAACGCCAATTCCATTCTGGGCAACGTGAAATGGCACTACAACACGGTCGTGAACATGTTGCCCCGCATCGAAATGATCGCGGTCAACGAGTGGTGGTGGTCCACCTCGTGCGAGTGGGCCGACGTCGTGTTCGGCGTGGACAGTTGGGCGGAAATGAAGACTCCGGACATGACGGCATCCGTCACGAATCCCTTCCTGGCCGTGTATCCACGCACTCCGCTCAAACGGATGTTCAACACGATCGGCGATATTGAGGTCGCCGCGCTCGTCAGCTCGAAATTCGCGGAGCTGACCGGCGACAAGCGTTTCCTCGATTACTGGAAGTTCGTTCGCGACGGCAATGTCGAGGTCTACCTCCAGCGAATTCTGGACGCCTCCTCGAGCACCAGGGGGTTCAAGTTCAGCGATCTCGAAGACAAAGCCAGACGCGGCATTCCGGCAATCATGGAAGGCCGGACGACACCCAAGGCCGTCGGCTACGAACAGGTGACCGACTCCAGGCCCTGGTACACGAAATCCGGCCGCCTGGAGTTCTATCGTGAAGAAGACGAATTCATCGAGGCCGGAGAAAATCTGCCGGTGCATCGCGAGCCGGTCGATTCCACGTTCTACGAACCGAACGTGATCGTGGCTCCCAAACACGAAGCGATCCGCCCGGCAGGTCCCGAGGTTTACGGCGTCGCCCGGACGGATTTTTCCCTCGAAACGCGGTGCGGACGCAACGTGGTGTTGAGCTGGGACGAGTGCCGGAAGACATCGCACCCGCTGGCAAAGCAGGGCTACAAGTTCGTCTTCCACACTCCGAAATACCGGCACGGCGCGCACACCACGCCGATCGACACCGACATGATCGCGGTGTTGTTCGGTCCGTTCGGAGACTCGTACCGGCACGACAAGCGCAGTCCCTTTGTGAGCGAGGGCTACGTGGACATGAATCCGGACGACGCGCGGGAACTCGGCATCGAAGATGGCGATTACGTCTGGATCGACGCCGACCCCGAGGACCGGCCGTTCCGCGGCTGGCAGAACAACAAGCGCGACTTCGAGTTCGCGCGTCTCATGTGCCGGGCGAGGTATTACCCGGGGACGCCGCGCGGCGTGACGCGCATGTGGTTCAACATGTACGGAGCGACGCCGGGGTCGGTCGCCGGCGCCAAACAAAGGGCCGACGGGCTGGCGAAGAATCCGCGCACCGGTTATCAGGCGATGTTCCGTTCCGGTTCGCATCAATCCGCGACCCGCGGATGGCTCAAGCCGACATGGATGACGGATTCGCTCGTCCGGAAAGCGGTCTTTGGACAAAGCATCGGCAAAGGATTCCTCTCCGACGTGCATTGCCCCACCGGCGCGCCGCGCGAGGCGGTGGTCAAGATCACGAAAGCGGAGGCGGGCGGCATCGATCAGGCGGGGCCGTGGCGGCCCGTGGTTCTGGGAATCCGTCCCCGGCATGAATCCGAAGCGATGAAACGTTACCTGGCGGGCGATTTCATCAAGGAGAAATGAGCAATGGCGCGAGTCTACAACTGGCAAATCGGAAGAGAGATGTCGTACTGGTATCCGGAAAGCCGTCCGCAGAAACAGTTTGCCGCGGTCTTCGACATCAACAAGTGCATTGCCTGCCAGACCTGCACGCTGGCCTGCAAGACAACCTGGACATCGGGCCGGGGACAGGAATACATGCTCTGGAACAATGTCGAGTCGAAACCCTACGGCTCTTACCCGCTCGCCTGGGATCTGAAACTGCTGGAGATGCTCAACGGCCAGGAGTGGGCCGGCCGGACCTATCGGGGCAAAACCGTCTTCGAGTCCGCGCCCGCCGGCGAACGCGTCCTGGGATGGCGGCCCGCCACCGAGGATTACGCCTATCCCAACCTGGGTGAAGACGACTGCGCCGGACAGGTCGATCGCGGCGCCGGGTTCTCACTCCCGCACATGAACTGGTTTTTTTACCTGGCGCGTATTTGCAATCACTGCACCTATCCTTCGTGCCTGGCCTCGTGCCCGCGATCGTCGATTTACAAACGCCCGGAGGACGGCATCGTTCTCGTCGACCAGTCCCGGTGCCGCGGTTACCAGGAATGCGTTCGCGCATGCCCGTACAAGAAGGTGTTTTTCAACCCGATGACGGGCACTTCGGAAAAGTGCATCGCGTGCTTCCCGAAGATCGAGCAGGGCATCCAGCCGCAGTGCTT
>JAHFTY010000344.1 GCA_023265365.1 Acidobacteriota bacterium | reverse complement strand
TTGCGGAGTTCGGCGTCGATTTCTCGCAGAAGAGCTATGAAGTGTCGCGCGCTGGAGAAATCCTGTTTCCTGTTCCATGGAAGACCAAACATATCGAATCGGGAGTTCTAACGAATTGACCAGAGTTCTCGCAGTTATTCCGGCGCGGGGCGGATCCAAGGGGATTCCCCGCAAGAATCTCGCTCTTCTGGCGGGAAAACCGCTGGTCGCCTATTCCATCGAGGCGGCGCGGCGCTCAAAAACCGTGGAGCGCGTGGTGGTTTCAACGGACGATCCGGAGATCGCCGGGGTCTCCCGTCATTATGGAGCCGAGGTTGTCGAGCGTCCCGCCGAACTCAGCGGAGACAAGTCGTCTTCCGAATCGGCGTTGCTCCACGTTCTCGATCACCTGAACCGGTCCGAGAATTACAAGCCCGACCTTGTCGTGTTTTTGCAATGCACCTCTCCGCTGACCCACGAGGAAGATATCGACGGAACGATTCAGTCTCTGCTTCGCGAAAATGCGGACTCCGCTTTGGCGGTCACGCCGTTTCACTACTTTCTCTGGAACCGCGATCCAAACGGAGAAGCTCTTGGAATCAACCACGACAAAGCGCAGCGCCTGCCAAGGCAGGACCGGGAACCGCAGTACCTGGAGACCGGCGCCGTTTATGTCATGCGTACGGACGGTTTTCTGGCGGCCCGTCACCGGTTCTTCGGCAGGACGGCGCTTCACGCGGTTCCGGCGGAGCGCTGTCTGGAGATTGACGAACCGGCCGATCTGAAGGTTGCCGAAGTCCTGCTCCGCAGCCGGCATGACCGGGACAAGCAAGGCGAGTTGCCGGACCGGGTCGGGGGAGTGGTGTTTGATTTCGACGGGGTGTTCACCGACAACGGAGTCGTTGTTTCCCAAAACGGGCAGGAAGCCGTAAAGTGCAATCGCAGCGACGGGCTGGGAATCGGGCTTCTGAAGCAGCGCGGCATTCCGATGCTGGTGCTCTCGATTGAACCGAACGCCGTGGTCCAGGCGCGATGCGACAAACTCGGCATCGAGTGCAGACACGGCATGAAGGAAAAACTGCCTGTGCTGACGAAGTGGATCGATGAGAACAAGCTGGACGCGCGCAGCATCATCTACGTCGGGAACGACGTGAACGACCTGGCCTGCATGAAGGCCGTCGGGTGCGCGGTCGCCGTCCATGACGCTTACCCGGCTGTGAAGGCCGCCGCCCGGATCGTGCTTTCGGCGGCGGGAGGACAGGGCGCGGTGCGGGAACTGATCGATCTGATTCTGGAGCGGAACGACTGATCTTATGCCAAAGACCATTGAAATCGCGGGAAGGCCGGTGGGCGAAAACTGCCCTGTCTACATCGTCGCCGAAATTGGAATCAATCATAACGGCGACATCGACATCGCCAGGAAACTCATCGACACGGCCGCCCTGGCCGGCTGCGACGCGGTCAAGTTCCAGAAGCGCTCGCCGGAACTCTGTGTGCCGCCCGAGCAGCGGAACCTCATGAGGGAGACGCCGTGGGGGATCATGAGCTATCTCGATTACCGGTATCGCGTCGAGTTCGGCCGCGCCGAATATGAAGAAATCGACCGGTACTGCAAAGAGAAGAAGATGAACTGGTTTGCGTCATGCTGGGACGAGCCTTCCATCGACTTCATGACCCAATTTGACCTGTCCTGCTACAAAGTCGCGTCAGCCTCCCTCACCGACGATGCCATGCTCCACAAGCTCAAGGCCACGGGCCGCCCCATCGTTCTCTCGACGGGAATGTCGACGATGGACGAAATCCGCCACGCGGTCAGCCTGCTGGACCGGGATCGACTCCTGATTGCGCACACCACAAGCAGCTATCCCTGCAAGAACAGCGAACTGAATCTCAAGATGATTCCCACGCTGCGCAACGAGTTCAACTGTCCGGTCGGCTATTCCGGCCACGAACTGGGCTTGCAGACCACCTATGCGGCCGTGTGCATGGGCGCGTGTTTCGTCGAGCGGCACATCACCATCGACCGCGCCATGTGGGGCACCGACCAGGCGGCGTCGATCGAGCCCGGCGGCTTCATCCGGCTCGTTCGCGACATCCGTATCATTGAAATGGCGATGGGAGACGGCGTGAAGAAGGTGTACGAGAGTGAAATGCCCTCTCGCCAGAAGTTGCGCCGGATGACGTCCGAGAAACCCCATGAGTGAGTTCCGTCAACTCGCACGGCGCGTGGCCTACTGGGCCGTTCCCCTGGGCATCCTCGAAACATGGAGAGGAACGCGGCGGCCGGGAAAAGTCCCGCTCTCCGGCAGCGAAATCGAAGAGATCGAAAAAAACCGGGACCTGCTCGGTAAGCACCGGGGCGAACGCGTTTTCATTCTGGCCTCAGGACCGTCGATCAGAAATCAGGACCTTTCGGCGCTCCGCGGAGAACGGTGCATTTCGGTTTCGAATTTTTTTGTTCACCCCGAGTTTCATCACATTCGCCCGATCTACCATTGCATCGCGCCGCTGCACGCGCCGTTCACGGATGACGACGGAGAACGATGGTTTCGACAGATGGAACCCGAGATGTCGGGCACCACGTTGCTGCTGGCGGCCAGCGACAAGCGTCTGGTTCAGAGCCGTGGCCTTCTCTCGAAGAACGCTGTGCGATATCTGAGTTTTTCGAGTGAATGGGACGACGGCTCGAATCCGGAGTTCGACCTGAGCCGCCCCCTGCCCGTCCCTCAATCCGTCTCGGTCATGGCGCTGATGGCCGCGCTCTATCTGGGATTCCGGGAGATCTTTTTGATCGGCACGGATCATACTTTCTTCAATCCCGCGGACGGACGATACGATTACGAGCACTTCTACGCAGAC
>JAHFTY010000060.1:14533-22280 GCA_023265365.1 Acidobacteriota bacterium | reverse complement strand
AGCGAGAAAAAACGTTGGGCGATGCGGTCTGGTTATGACATGAAGCCATGGAGTCGCAGGACGAGGACTTTTCCCCGCCTTGGCCAAGGCGGGGTGCCGCGAAGCGGCGGGGCGGTTCGTTCAACAAAATCAAATTCTGAACAGCACCACCCCGGCGCTTTGCGCCACCCCTCCTCGTCGAGGAGGGGAAAGCCGCTTCTCCTCGATTTCGCTTTATTTTGGAAAGCCGCGACTCGCTGAGCGGGGATTTTCCCTCCTCAGCGAGGATCCTCGTCGAGGAGGGGAAAGCCGCTTCTCCTCGATTTCGCTTATTCGGACAGCAATGCCTTGTCGAGGAAGGGAACCCGGACCACTTGAACAAGTCTCCTTCGCCGCCGAGGGGACTCGTGTGAGAATGGACGGGCAGGCCACCGCGGTAAACTATGAACCTTTTGTTTTTGTTGATCCTTCTGCTCGCACCGCTCCGAATGGAGATGGGCCGATTGACGATCCTCCAGGACGGCAAAAAAGTCGGAACGGAAGACTTTACAATCACGCCACGGAAGGGTGGCTACCTGGTTGAGGGTCACACCGTGATGACCGAGGGCGGTCAGACCCTGGACCTGAAGAGCGCGATGGAACTCAACGAGGCGCTTCTCCTCACGTCCTACGAATACAAATCCTCGGCGAGCACGATTACGCTGAAAGTCGGCTCACCGACGAGCCAGCTTGAAACCGTCGTTCACGGCCAGAAGTCCGGCGACGACGTCCGATTTCCGGCTGAGGGCGTCATCCTCGATTCCAACTTCTTCCACCACTTCGCGATCCTGCTCTATCGCTCCGCCTCCTATACGAACGTTTTGACGGTGCCGGCATTTGTGCCGCAGGAGTTGCAACTTGCTCCCATTACAGTCCGAAGTGTCGGTCCGAACTCGTACGAAATCGACACCGGAAACGTGAAGGTGAAAGCCACCACCGACAAGGACGGGCGGCTTCTCCGGTTAGCGGTTCCGGACGCCAAAGTCGTCGTTGAACGCTCCTAGTTTGAAAGGTAGACTACCGACCTATGGCTGATGTCAGCGTTCTTTATACGTTCTTTGCCGGTGTTATTTCGTTCTTATCGCCCTGCGTGCTGCCCCTCGTCCCGGGATACATTTCGATCGTTTCAGGCGTCTCGCTCGATCAACTGAAGGCCGAATCCGAAAACAAATTGTTCATGAAGGCCGTCGTGCTGAACTCCATCATGTTCATCATCGGTTTTTCGATCACCTTCATCATGCTTGGCGCGGCAGCCACCACCATTGGCCAGGCGCTCGCCTCGCAGAAGCGTTTGTTCGGACAACTCGCCGGCCTGCTGTTGATTGTTTTCGGCATCCATCTGACGGGCATTTTCAAGATCAAAGCGTTGTATCAGGACAAGCGGTTCAATTCCGTTCAGAAGCCCCGCGGTCTTTTGGGCGCGCTGGTTCTGGGACTGGCGTTCGCTTTTGGATGGAGTCCCTGCATCGGGCCGGTCCTTGCGACGGTCATCAGCATCGCCAGCACGAAAGATACGGTGGGACAGGGTGTGTTTCTCCTTGCCGTGTACTCCGCGGGTCTCGGACTTCCTTTTCTTCTGACGAGTCTGGGGTTGAACCGGTTCCTCGCGTTTTATGCGCGGTTCAAGAGGCACTTCCACACGATGGAAGTGGTCAGCGGAGTTCTGGTGATTGCGGTTGGAGTATTGATGATCACCGGCAAGATGACCGAGCTGAACAGTTGGTTCGCCTTCCTCAATCGCTTCGCTCTGTAATCGGGACTCTACTTCAACGACTTCATGGCTTCCGTCTCATCGTTGTATGACTCGAAGACGGTCAGCAGCTTGGTGATTTGCAGAAGATCGTGGACGCGTTTGGTGAGATTCAGAAGCTTGAGTTCGCCGCCGGCGTTTCGAACGGTGGTGAATGCGGTGACGAGTTCGCCGAGACCCGAGCTGTCGATGTAATCGCAGTCGCTGAGATTCAGAAGGAATTTGCGATCGCCGGCCTCAAGGTGTTTGCGGATCATGTCGCGCAGGATGATCGTGCCGTCCCCGATGGTGATCCGGCCGCTGAGGTCGAGGATGACCACGTCATCGAGGCGCCGGGGCCGGAGCAGCATACTCATTGTGTGGCCTCCCTTGGAATCCGTTTCAGCATGCGAAGGCGGCAGCCGCCGTCCTCGCGCCGTGTCAGATCCACTTCGTCCATGAACGACCGAATGATCAGGATTCCCCGACCGCTGGGTTTCAGGAGGTTGGCGACATCGGTCGGGTCCGCGACGTCGTCCAGTGCGAACCCTTTGCCCTGGTCCTCAACGACGACTTCGATCGCATCGCCATTCGACGAGATTCGAAGAGTGGCCTTCTTGTCGGGATCGAGTTTGTTGCCGTGCTGCATCGCATTAATCATGGATTCGCTGATGGTCAGTTCGATCCAATGAGCCAGATCTTCACTCAGCCTGAATTCCCGGATGGCTTCGTCGACAAGAGCGTGAACAGCCGACATCTCATCGAGCCGGCTTGGCACAGTCAACTCGAAGGTCCTTGCGTCCTTGAGTGGCATAAACTCTAGTAACATGAGGCTTTTTAGAAAGTCAATCTGACATGCTAATCTGACCCGAATGGAAGTCCGGCCGGCCGCTCGAATTCAGGGTGACATCGCAATGCCGGGCGACAAGTCCATCAGTCACCGTCTCGCGATGATCGGCAGCATCGCGGACGGCACCACCACGATTTACAACTTCGCCGCCAGCGCGGACTCGCACTCGACGCTTTCCTGTCTGCTGCAGCTTGGTGTTGGTTTTCAGGAGACGGGCAGCACCGTCATCATTCAGGGACGCGGTCTTGGCAGTTATCGTCCGCCGGCAGCGGAACTGGACGCCGGCAATTCCGGAACAACGGTTCGTCTGATGTCGGGGATTCTCGCGGGGACTCCGATCGATGCCACTTTTGTGGGCGACGAGTCCTTGTCACGCCGTCCCATGAAACGGATCATCGAGCCGCTACGCATTTTTGGCGCGGCGCTTGAAGCACGTAACGACAACTTTCTCCCGCTGACCGTCCATGGCGGCGCCTTAAAGGCGATCGATTACACACTTCCCGTGGCGAGCGCCCAGGTGAAATCGGCAATTCTCCTCGCCGGTCTGCACGCGCGCGGCCGCACGCGGGTTGTTGAACCGGCGCCGACCCGGAATCACACGGAAATTGCGCTTCGCCAATTTGGCGCCGATGTCGAGACGGATGGCGGCGTGATCGAGATCGAGGGAGGCCGGCGACTGACCGGACAAGGCGTGACCGTTCCCGGAGACGTCTCTTCCGCGGCATTCTTTGTCGCCGCCGCTCTCGGCCTTTCGGGCTCTCGACTGAGGATTCGCGGTGTTGGACTGAATCCGACACGTACGGGATTCATCAATCTTCTGGAAGACATGGGTGCAAGAATCGCGATCGAAGGTCTTGCGGACGATGGAGGTGAACCGGCCGGCAATCTTCTGATTGAAGGTTCGGAGCTGGCGGGAGGCGAAATTCGGGGTTCCTGGATTCCCAACGTCATCGATGAGATTCCCGTACTCGCTGTCCTCGGCACGCGCACGCGTTCGGGAATCCGCATTCGGGACGCGGCGGAGCTGCGGACCAAAGAGTCGGACCGTATCCAGGCCGTTGTTGAAAACCTTCAACGACTTGGTGTCCAGGTCGAAGCGTTCGATGACGGACTCTTTGTGCCCGGCGGCCAGTCGATCCACGGTGGAATCGTCGATTCGCGGGGAGATCACAGAATCGCGATGGCGTTCGCCGTCGCGGGGTTATTCGCGACCGGGCCCGTGACCATCGAGGGAGCACCGTGCGTCGACGTTTCCTACCCGGACTTCTTCAAGGTCTTATCCCAGTGCGTCCGATCGTGTGAATGAATTGGCGGCGCCGTTCCCCATAACGCTCCGCGGGGAAAAGTTTTTCGACTGAAAGCGGAAACCGCGACAGGGCGGGAAGGGCCGCACCGGAGAATCAGGCGCGTTTACGGCCTTCGATAATCGGCGTAGGGATTTCGGCGGTGGGGATGGCCTTCATCAGCCGGACGCGCATGATGCGGCGGCCTACCATCTGTTCGACGCGGAAGTTGTGTCCTTCGAATTCGACTTCGTCCGTTTCCTTCAGCAGGCGGCCCGCCCGGGCGAGCAGGAAACCTGCCAGCGTCACGTAATGGCCCGTTTCCGGCAGGCTCAGTCCGAGCCGTTCGTTGAATTCGCGCACGGAAATGCTGCCATCGACCAGGACCGAGCCGTCGGCGTGGGGAACCACGGAATCCACTTCCACATCGTGCTCGTCCTGAATCTCGCCGACGATCTGCTCGATGAGGTCTTCAAGCGTGACGATCCCTTCCATTCCGCCGTGTTCGTCCACCACGATCCCCAGATGCGTCTGCGCGTTCTGAAGCATGCGGACCGAGTTGTTCAGACGAGCCGTATCGGGGATGAATACCGGTTTTCGCAGCAACTGGGAAAGGCGGAATGTCTTCGGGTAGTGGAGGTAAGGGATCAGATCCTTGCCGTGCAGGATGCCGACGACGTTGTCCAGAACGCCCTGATACACCGGAAATCGGGAGTACCGGGTGCTCTCCACAACGAGCAGGATCTTTTCGAAAGGCGTGCCCATTTCCAGAGCCGTCACTTCCATGCGCGGCACCATCACGTCCTTGATCTGGCGTTCCGAGAATTCCAGCACCCGCTCGATCATCCGGGCGTTCTCCTGCTGGTTGCCGTTGATGAGCGCCCGGATCTCGAAATCCGTGGCGAACGGGCTGCTGGGCCCGGACGAGCCGCCCTTGACGCTCGGGAAAAAGAAACCCGCCAGTCGAACGCCGCGCTTCGTGATCGGATAGAACAGGTTCATGCAGATTTCGACCGGGATGACGATCGCGAGGCTGATCTGCTCCGGTTTTCGGGCCGCCAGCGCTTTGGGTCCCAGTTCGCAGAACAGCAGGATCACCATCGTCAACACCACGGTCTCCGCGGCCAGCGCCAGATCCAGGTAGTCTTGAGACACCCATCGGGCCACCATCGATGCGGAAACCGTGGCGGCGCCGATGCTGGCGAAGTTGTTCCCGAGAAGAATCGTCGCCAGAAGTTTTTCCGGAGTCGCGAGCCACGAGGCCAGCTTCAGAGCGCGGCGGTTGCCCTGATCGGCCAGATGCTTGATTTTGTACCGGTTGCTGGCGAGGATCGCGGTTTCGGCCAGGGAAAAAAATGCGGAAAGTCCAAAAAAGACGAGCAGGGGCAAAAATAATAGGAGACTCGGCATGAAAATCGGGTCTAGGCCACGGGGACTTTACCGCACGCTTTGGTAATGGCCTTTTCGATGCGCTCCTCGACTTCCAACTCCTTCAAATTCATGACGGTGGCAAGCTCCGAGATGAGCAGAAACCGGGCCCGGTCCAACATGCGTTTTTCGCGGAAAGATAAGGGTTTCACCCTGCTGAGATAGACGAGGTTCTTGAAAACCTCCGCCACGTGGAAGATCGAGCCGGAGCGCATCTTTTCAGAGTTTTCCTTGAACCGGTCTTTCCAGTCGCGCTGCGTGAAGAATTCGTTGCTTCCGAGGAATACCAGTAGCTGGTCGACGGCTTTTCTTTCTATGATCTTCCGGAGGCCGACGTCGCCGGCGTTGGCGGTGGGAACCATGACGAGGATGTCGTTCGAGCAGATTCTCAGCAGATAGAAGCGTTCAAACTTTCCTTGAACTAACCTATTGGAGATTTTTTCAATTATTCCAACCCCATGATTGGGGTAAACAACCTTGTCGCCGATTTCAAATTGATCCATAGCCCACCGGGAAAACTCGACAAAGTATACGGGGGCGGCCTGAGGAAATCAAGGCCGGACTGCGTCTAAAGCCACGCCAATCGTGGATTTCCTGCAAGTGAGGCGGTTTTGCCTTGAAGATCCTGATTATTCGTGCCTGCGCCGTCGGCGACTTCGTCCTCAATCTGCCGGCCCTTCGCGCCTTACAGTCCTGCGATCCGCGCGCGGATTTTACCCTGGTTGGGTATCCGGCCACGCTGGATCTCGCTCGCGATTTCATCAACGTTCAAGCCATTCATTCCATTGATCTGCACCCGTGGAGCCGGCTCTTTTACGAGCCCATCGAGCCGCTCGCTTTCGATCGTGCGATCGTCTGGATGAAAGATCCCGTCTTCGCCGGGAACCTGCGCCGATCCGGCGTCGCGGACGTGCTTCGCGCCGACCCTTTTCCCCATCACGGCCATGCGGCGTCTCACCTGGTCCAGACGGTCGGCCTTGCAGCACCGGAGCTTCCAGATGTGTGGCATCCCGATACCACTCGCATCCTCCTGCATCCCGGCAGCGGCAGCCCAAAGAAGAACTGGCCACACTTTCCTGAGCTTGCCGAACGCGTCAGCGATGCCGCGTTTCTGATCGGTCCGGCAGAACAGAACTTCGACTCCGGACGCCATCCGAGGCTGGACAATCTAACATTGCGGGAAGTTTCCGCGCTTCTGAAGACTTGCCGGGCCTTCATTGGCAACGACTCGGGAGTGACGCATCTCTCCGCATACCTTGGCTGCGCAACGACAGCGATATTCGGTCCGACGGATCCCGGTATATGGGGGCCGATTGGACGTCGCGTTCGAATCCTGGATTGGCCGACCGTTGATGAAGTCCTGACCACCCCGGCCCTTCGCGCCACGCCTCGTTGAGAAGGGGAAACCCCGGGATCTGGATCCTCGAGGTTTTCCCCTCGGCTTTGCACAAAAAGTCGCGGCACTGCTGTCCCAATGAAGCGAAATCGAGGAGAAGCGTTTTCCCCTCCTCGACGAGGGGTGGCGCGAAGCGCCGGGGTGGTGCGGTTCAAGAAATTGATTTTGTTGGACGAACCGCCCCGCCGCTCCGCGGCACCCCGCCTTGGCCAAGGCGGGGAAAAGTCCCCGTCCTGCGACTCTATGGCTTCATGTCATAACCAGACCGCATCGCCCAACGTTTTTTCTCGCTTGGGGAATGTTGGATCCAAACCGACTTTTTGTGCAAAGCCACGAGTCTCGGCGCGAAGCGCCGTGGTGGTCATGGATTCGCTCCGCCCCCGCGGATCAACTGGGCAAACTTCATGGCGGCCAGGTCGAGCCGGGGTCCGGGAACGAGCATGTAGTCTTCGGCGACGACGTGGACCTTGCGATGGGTCACGGCCGGGAGTTTCGAAAGCGTCTGCCAGTCCTTTTCCCGCTGGGCGATGTCGGCCGCAGACGCCGGAGATGGTATGGTCTCGATGACTACTTCCGGTCCGCGGCGAATCACTTCCTCCAGCGAGGGTTCCAGGATTTCCCGATCCAGGTCCGAGAACACGTTTCGGCCACCGGCGATATCGATCAATTCACTCTGAAACGCTTTCGAGCCGACGCTGTAAAACGATCCGAGCAATCCCGCGCCTCGATTGTGAACGAGCAAAACCGTCGGCTTGACGGCCGGCGCGGTCTTTCGCAGTTCATCGAACGTTTCGCGAATCCGGCCTACGATTTCGCGGCCCCGGGCCTCTGCGCCGACGGTCTTTCCCATTTCGATGATGTCGGCCAGCGAGTGTTCCACGTTTCCGTGCGTGAATGGATGCAGCCGGATTCCCAGGGCGCCCAGCCGTTCCCTTAGAACGTCCTGGCTTACATACATGATCATGAGATCGGGGCGCATCTCGATGATCTTTTCGATATTCGGGTTGAGCAGTCCGCCGATGCGCGGCAGGGTTTCGACTTCC
>JAHFTY010000060.1:0-14523 GCA_023265365.1 Acidobacteriota bacterium | reverse complement strand
TACTTGTCGTAATCGCCGACCGCGATCACTCGATTTCCCACGCCAAGGGCGAAAAGGATCTCGGTTGCGTTGGGAACCACCGAGATGATGCGTTGCGGAGTCGCCGGCGCGGCCGGGCGATCGGTGGCGCGGCTGCATGCCATCAGCAGCAATCCCGCCACGAGGAAACTCAGTATGGTAGGCCGATTCGTGCTCGTCATTGCGGTACGCCGCTGATGGTAACATGCAAACGGAGGCAGGACCGGACGATGGAACAGTTGATGGAGTACGTTCAGCGAGATGAATTGGAGCGGCGGTGGGCGCGCGTGCGGCGCTTCATGGAAACGGATGCGCTGATCGTTCTTCAAAATGTCGATCAGTTTTATCTGGCCGGAACGCTGCAGAACGGCGTCCTCTGGTTTCCCCGCGAGGGTGAGCCGATATTCGCGGTTCGCAAGAGCTTCGAACGGGCGAAAGTGGAATCGCCGCTCAGGAATATCGTTCCCATGAGGTCCTACTCCGAACTTCCCGGGCTGATTCCGAATCCCGGCGGCACTCTCGGTTTCGAACTCGACATCGTGCCCGTCCAGATGTATCAGCAGATCTCGAAACAGTTTCCCAACGCCAAACTCGTCGACGGCGGGAAGCCTCTGCGTGAGGCGCGCGCCGTGAAGACTCCCTACGAGGTGAATTGCCTCAGGCGTGCCGCGTCGATGCTCGACAAGGCCTTCCTCGATATACCTTCGCAACTGCGCGAAGGAATCGCCGAGTTCGAACTTTCTGCGCGAATCGAGTACGTCATGCGCATGGCTGAACATCAGGGGCTCTGCCGCGTGCGGCGCTTTAATATGGAACTTTTTTATGGAGCCGTTTCATTCGGCGAAACGGCTTCCTATCCGCACAGCTTCGATGGTCCGGTGGGCGTTCGCGGCCTCTACCCGGCGGTGCAGGCCATGGGCAGCCGGCGAAGGCTGAGGCGCGGCGATCCCGTGATGGTCGACGTGGTCGGCGGGTATGCCGGCTATATTGCCGATGGTTCGCGAACGTATTCACTCGGTCCCGTGACGCCGCAGATGCGCGATACGCACGACTTCATCCTCGACTTGAACGCGTGGATCGAAACCCAGCTTCGTCCCGGAGCGATTCCGAGCGAGATCTACGCCGACATTCAGACGCGCGTGAAGGCCACGTCTTTCGCCCGCCACTTCATGGGCGCCGGCGAAAACCAGGTGAAGTTCGTGGCGCATAGCGTAGGCCTGGAGTTGGACGAAACCCCGGTCATCGCGCCGAAATTCGATGCCCCGCTCGAGCCGGGACATGTGTTGGCCGTCGAACCGAAGGTGTTTTATCCGGGATTGGGCGGAGTTGGCGTCGAGAATACCTACGTGATCCACGACTCCGGCTGCGAGCGTCTCACCACGTGTCCGCAGGAAATCTACCAGGTCTAATGGATCGCATGACCCCACTGCCGATTTGTTTTCCCATCTCAACCTGCGCCGACAGAAAACAAAAAACTTACCGGCGCAGTTTCTTCAGAGGGTTTTCCCCTCCTCGACGAGGAGGGGTGGCGCGAAGCGCCGGGGTGGTGCCGTTCAAGAAATTGGTTTTATTGAACGAACCGCCCCGCCACTCGGCGGGGAAAAATCGCCAAGCGCCGGGGCGGTCAGTTGTGCCGGACTCCATCCTTGCGGGTGACCGTTCGTTTGACCACCGGCGCAAGCATCTGGATTTCGTCCATCAACTGACCGAACGTCTCGGGCAGCAGCGCCTGAGGGCCGTCGGAAAGCGCGTTTTCCGGCTGATCGTGGACTTCGATGATCAGGCCATCGGCGCCCACCGCGATCGCTGCCCGGCTCATTGGCGCGACCTTGTGACGTTTACCGGTGCCATGACTCGGATCGACAAAGATGGGCAGATGCGAAATCCGCTTCACCGCGGGCACAATCGACAGGTCGAGCGTGTTTCGGGTGTGATCCGCAAACGTGCGGATGCCGCGCTCGCACAGGATGACCTGATAGTTGCCTTCGGCCATGATGTACTCGGCGGCAAGAAGGAAATCGTCGAGCGTGGCGCTCATCCCTCGTTTGAGCAACACCGGTTTCCGTGCCTTGCCTGCACTCCGCAGAAGGCTGAAGTTCTGCATGTTCCGCGCGCCGATCTGAATGATGTCCGCGTACTCTTCAACCATCTGAAGACTCTCATGATCGATGGCTTCCGTAACGATCGGCATGCCGGTATATTCGCGCGCCTTCGCCAGAATCTTCAGGCCGCTTAATCCAAGGCCGTGGAAACTGTAAGGAGAGGTTCGCGGTTTGAACGCTCCGCCGCGATAAATATGAGCGCCGAACGCGCGAACTTTTTCGGCGATGCGCAGGGTCTGCTCTTCGCTTTCCACGGCGCAGGGTCCGGCGATTACGACGATCTCCGTCCCCCCAATGAGGACGTCGCCGACAGTGAATTCCGTGTTGTCCGGTTTCAACTCACGGCTGACGAGCTTGTACGGATGCGTGACCTGGATCAGCTCGACGACGCCCGGCATGTTCTCGAAATAGCCGGCTTCAACCGGCCCCGGATTGCCGGTCAGTCCGATGGCGGTCCGGCTGGCGCCGGGCATCGCGTGCGGCTTAAATCCTAATTCTTCGATCTTCTTGCAGACCCGCTCGACGTCCGCTGCAGTGGCATGGGCTCCCATGACGATTAACATAGCCCGTGAAGTCTAGCACGACTCACCGCCCCTCCCAATCGCCTCGCTATCGAGGGAGGGGTGGCGCGAAGCGCCGGTGTGGTTCCTTCTCTCTCCCTCAATGACGCACGTGACGGTGAACGAACGCCATCATGAGGACATAAACGACGGCGTTGAAGGCAAAGATCGAACGAATGCTGAATCCCGCAAGCGTGCCCGCGATCAGCGGCCCCAGGGCGCCGCCCATCATGCTGGTTCCCGAGAGAATTCCGTAGCCGGATCCGCGATGTTCCCCGGGAATGATGTGGCTCGCCGCGGTGAGCGCAAGTGTCAGCGTCCCGCCGGCCAGAAGCGCCAGGAGGACGCGAAGGATCGAAAACTGGGGGCTCGTGTGAACCACGATCATCGGCAGCAGAACCAGGATGCTCAGGAACAGCCGGCCCTGGATCAGCTTGCGAAGCGTCACACGCGAGGCGAGCTTTCCCGACAGCCACGCCGAACACGCTTCGCCGAAGGCGGCGATCGAGATCAGGGTTCCGGAAACGGCGGCCAGCCGGCCTGTGGGCGTTCCGAGTTGTTCAAGAAACAACGGGATGATCGGACCGAACGTCCGGTCCGCCATGTTCACAAAAAAGAGGATGAGCATCGTCGTGATGTACTCCGGCCTTTTCAGAAACTCCCGGCCGGCCTTTTCCTCCTCCGGCTTTTCGGCCGGAACCTCACTGCCATCGGTATTCTTGTACAACAGGGTGATACTGAGGAGCGCACAACCCATCACGGCTCCTGTGATGAAGAAGGTGCGTCGAATACCGATGCTGTCTGCGAGCAATCCTCCGAAAAAGGGTCCGATCGCCGCAGCCAGAATCTGCATCGATTGCAGCGTCCCGATGACTTCCGCGGTTTTGTTCTTTGGAGAGAGCTGTGTGATCAGCGCGACCGAAACCGTGTTGAAGCCGCCAAGCAAGCCGAGCAGAGCGCGCAACGCCACCATCTGGTAGACGTTTTGCGAAAAGCCCATCAGGAACCAGCACAGGCAGTTCGCCGCCGTGGCCCGCTCGGCCATGAGCTTCATGCCGATGCGATCTCCCAGACGTCCCCACAGCGGTCCGGCGATTGAAGAGATCAGGGGGCTGACGCTGAGGATCAGTCCACTCCAGAATGCGACGCTCGCGGTGGATTTCACGCCGAGTTCGCGGACGAAGATCGGCAGAAACGGCATGACGAGCGTGTATCCGAAAAAGAGAAAGGCCCCGGAAACGGTGACGGCGATCTGATTCTTGCGCCACTGATCGAGCGGGGCAAGAATCATCGTCGCGTGAGGACCTTGAGGAGGCTGGCGATCGACTTCGAGTCCTGGATGCGGCCATCGTCGATCATGCGAAAGGCATCGTGGTTGGAAACAATATCGACTTCGATCACCTCGTCTTCGTCCGGATTGATCAGGGTTTTCACCAGGCCCGCCGCCTCATAAACATGCATGAACTCCGTGGTGAATCCCGGCGTCATCCAGAATCCGCCGCGCTCCGCCATCTCGCCGGCTTTATACCCCGTCTCTTCCTCCAGTTCGCGGATCGCGGCCAGCCTGGGGTCTTCGTCCGGTTTGAGGCCGCCCGCCGGCACTTCCATCAGCACACGTCCGGTCGCGTGGCGGTATTGCTGGATCAGGATGACCTGGTCCGGCGTTGGCCTCGCGACCACACACACGGCGTTCGGGACGGCGACGATTTCGCGAACGCTTTCCGGGCAGCCGTCCTCCTGGATTCTGTCGACACGGAGCGTGACCAGCTTCCCCTTGAACACCACTTCCTGATTGATGATTTTCACGTTTCCCATTTTGTTGACCGGACCACCCCGGCGCTTCGCGCCACCCCTCCTCGTCGAGGAGGGGAAACCAACCAACCAACCAAACCACAATCAATCAATCAATCAATCAATCAACCGACCGACCAGAACCAATTCAAACCAAAACCAAGCAAATTGGGTGGTTTCCCCTCCTCGACGAGGAGGGGTGGCGCGAAGCGCCGGGGTGGTGTCTTACCCTTTCCTGTCTTCCCCCCAAATCTCATCCAGTTTCCTGTAGCTGGGAGGAAACTCACCCGAATAACGCACGAAGGAAGGAATGGGAAATCGCACGCCACCTTTGTGAGTGCCCTCCAACCCTTCGACGAGTTCCTCCGCCTTCGACCACGGAAACGCGAACGCCATCTCGTCGTCGTTGGCCTGGCCGAACACGCGATCCCCGTAGCAGGGGAGAATCACCTGGCATTCGTTCGTTTCCAGAGTCCGAATGATCTCGTCCGAGCAGTCGATACGTCCCGTGAATGTCGACTTCAACGCACCACCATGTTTCCAGAGCGCGCCGGTCGTGAGCCGCATCACCTGGGCCGGATTCGCATAAATGATGACGACCTGGGGTTCGAACGAGACGCGGGCGGCAGGGCCCATCAGAATGGCGGAGATTTTTCCGAAGGGAAGATGATGCGTCATGGATTCCGTCTTCGCGCCGGCTTCCGGCGACGCCGTGTACATCCCTGCGCAGCAGAACCCTTCCGTGAAGTAGGCGGGTTCCGTCTCCAGGCCGAATGCGACTTTCGTCAGAGGACAGTTGATGTCGTCGCGAGTCAAAGCGACGGTCCAGCCGTAGCGCCGCGCCATCGTGACGCCCTGGCAGGTCGTGATCTGGACGCCGAGATCGCGCTGCGGCCGTTTTACTTTTTCGGGGATGGCCTCACCGGGAGCGAGCAATCGAACCGCGACCGGAAACGTCGCGGGACGGACGTGCGATTCGATCTTTTCAATGAGTTCCTTTGACGTTGCTTTCGTTTGAGACATTCTGCGCCTCCAGCACGGGTCGAAGCGCCCGCACGAACTTATCGATCTGCTTCTCCGTGATGATGAACGGCGGCAGCAGCCGCAGGACCGTTTCGTGCGTGCAGTTCAGGATGTACCCCTGCTGTATTAATTGTTTCACGATCTCTTTGCCGGAAACCTGCAGTTCGACGGCCAGCATCAGCCCGTCGCCCCGCACGTCCTTCACGACGGGGAGATCCCGGAGCGTTTCGAGTTTGCTCTTGAAGTAATCGCCCACCTCGCGAACGCGGGCGAGGAGATTCTCTTCTTCGAGAATCTTGAAGTACGCCAGGCTGGCCCTGCACGCAAGCGGCCCGCCGCCGAAGGTCGTGCCGTGATAGCCGATCTGAAAGGCGTCGGCCACGTGTTGTTTCAGCAAAACCGCCCCGAGCGGAATCCCGAGCCCGAGCGGCTTCGCGCTCGCGACCAGGTCGGGAAGCATTTCCTTGTTTTCCGCCGGCGCGAACTTGTGAAACGCATACCATCGGCCGGTGCGGCCCAGTCCGCATTGAATCTCGTCGATGATCAGGAGCGCGCCCTTCTGCAGGGTCAGAAGCCGGGCCCTTTTGTAAAACGCCTCGGACACCGGCCGGATGCCGCCTTCGCCCTGAATCGTTTCGAACATCACACCGCAGACGTCGTCGGTGAATTTGCGCTCCAGATCTTCGACGTCGTTGAACTGCACGTAGTCGAAACCCGGAACGACGGGCTCGAACGGATCGCGATAACTTTTTTGCCCTGTGGCGGAAAGCGCGCCGTAGGTGCGTCCATGGAATCCGCCGTCCAAAGTCAGGAAACGGAACTTCGGATTCTCCGCACTCTGTTTCTTCGCCCAGGCGCGCGCAAACTTCAGGCATCCCTCGATCGACTCGGTTCCACTGTTCGAGAAAAACACGCGATCCAGACCCGACACCTGGGTGAGCTTCTCGGCGAGGCGTCCCTGATACTCGTGATAGAGGAGATTCGAGAGGTGGAGCGGCTTCTTGATCTGTTTGCGCAGGACCTGCTTCACCTTCGGATGGTTATAGCCGAGCGAGTTGACGCCGATTCCGGCGAGCAGATCGAGGTAACGTTTGTTGGCCTTGTCGATGAGGTAGGCCCCGGTCCCCCGGTCCACAAGGACTTCGTACCGCGCGTAAGCGCCCAGAAGATACTTTTTTTCGAGTTCTTTAACGTGTTCGAGATGCATAGATCGCCGCTTGCGCGAATCGCGAATGTTAGCATATGATCCGCTCCATCCTATGATCGAGAAAACCAAGGAGTTGCCCATGAAACGGATCCCGATACTCCTTCCTCTGGTGATGTTGATGCTCGCATTGATTGCAAACGCGCAGCTGACGGCGCCCGCCGCCGACACGTCACCGAAAGTGGGGGAGAAATCGCCGGACTTTGAATTGCCGGCGCGTCCCAATCCCATCGGGCTGAAAGACTTCGCCGGCAAGAAGAAAGTCCTGCTGACCTTCTTCCCGGCCGCTTTTACCGGTGGCTGAACGACCGAATACACCGAGTTCGGTGTGAATCAGGCGAAGTTCGATGCCCTCGGAATTGAAATCATCGCGGTCTCCCGCGATCTCGGCCCCTCACAACAGAAGTTCAAGGAACTGGTCGGCGCGAAGAATACGTTTCTAAGCGACGTCGACGCGAAGGTCATCAAGAGATTTGGAGCGCTGAATGAGGCCAATGGCGGGACCAGGCGTTTCTATTTCCTGATCGGCGAGGATGGCACGGTCCTCTGGAGAAGCGTGACCGGCGGGTTGATCCCCGTTGAGAAACTGCTCACCGACGTCACTGCCGTCGTCAAACCCGGCAACTGAGACCTCTGGATCCGGTGACCACCCCGGCGCTTCGCGCCACCCCTCCTCGTTGAGGAGGGGAAACCCCACGTCAAAAAAATTTCCCTCCTCAACGAGGAGGGGTGGCGCGAAGCGCCGGGGTGGTCCCAAACTGCCATGAAAATCCTAACTGCCGGGCAGATCCGCGAAATCGATCGTCTCTCCACGTCCCAGTTCGGCATCCCCGGCATCCTCCTGATGGAAAATGCCGGCATGCGCGTGGCCGAAACACTGGCCGATCGATTCGAGGACCTCGCCTCGCTCACCATCGCTATTCTGTGCGGAAAAGGAAATAACGGCGGGGACGGCTTTGTCGTCGCGCGGCAGTTGATACAAAAAGGATGCACGCCGTTCGTGTTTCTCTTCGCCGATGAAGACGACGTCAGGGGCGACGCGAAGACGAATCTCGACATCCTCAAAGCGATCGGCGCGCCTCCGACCCTGATTACGACCGAGCAGGACTGGCTCGACGAAAAAATGGAAGTGCTCGACGCCGACATCGTCATCGATGCGCTGCTCGGAACCGGCCTCAGTAAGCGAGTGGACGGCCTGTACCGGGAAGTGATCGACAGTCTGGCGGAATTCACACGCGCCACCATCGTTTCCGTCGACGTGCCTTCCGGACTTCAGGCCGATAGCGGCCGGATCATTGGTCCCGCCGTTGAAGCCGACCTCACCGTGACGTTTACCGCATTGAAGATGTGCCTGGTTCTTCCACCCGCCAGCAAGCACGCCGGAGACGTCATCGTCAGCGCCATCGGCAACCCGGAGGAGCTGCTTGTTTCCGGCGAACTGAACGTGCACCTGATCGAACCATCCCTCTTCCCGGCCGCGAGGCACATGCGCGATGAGGTGTCGCACAAAGGCAATTTCGGCCGCGTTCTCGTCATCGGCGGATCGCGCGGGAAGTCCGGCGCGGCCGCCATGGCCGGTCAGGCTGCGCTCCGGGCCGGTGCGGGACTGGTAACGGTGGCCACGGCGTCCGGCGTGGTCCCTGTGATTGCGGCTTCGATGCCGGAGTTGATGACGGAACCGCTTCGAGAAACTTCGGAAGGAACGATCGCCAACCAGGACCTCGCGCCGGTCCTCGATGGAAAGACTGTCCTTGCGATTGGACCCGGACTCTCCACTTCGGATGAAACCGTGGCGCTGGTTCGTTCCATCGTGAAAAACGTGGCGATTCCCCTGGTGATCGACGCGGACGCGTTGAACGCCCTCACCGACATTCCTTCCGGCGCCGTCCTCACCCGACATCCCTGCGAAATGGCTCGACTGCTCGGCCGTTCCGTGAAAGATCGCGTTGCCGACGCTCGCGAGTTCGCCATGGCGCACCGGGTTTACCTCGTTTTGAAGGGCTTCCGCACTGTGATCGCCACGCCCGACGGTTCGATCTATATCAATTCGACCGGGAATCCCGGAATGGCCAGCGCAGGAACCGGCGATATCCTCACCGGCATGATTTCCGGAATTCTGGCACAGGAGCACCTCGGCGGTTTAGTCGAGCGCCTGTGTCTTGCGGTCCATCTCCACGGCCTCGCGGGAGATCTGGCCGCCGAGGAACTGGGCGAAGAGTGTATGGTCGCCACGGATCTGCTCAGGTTCTTACCCGCGGCGTGGAAAACGGTGACTGAGCGTTTCCCCAGAACCACCCCTCTTCGTTGAGGGCAAAATGACGGACATCATTTCCACGTCCGAAGAGCAGACACTGAACATCGCCCGAGACCTCGCGAATTCGATGACGTTTCCCGCTCACATTCTCCTGCACGGCGAACTGGGAGCCGGCAAGACGCTGTTCACCAAGGGATTGGCTGAAGCCTTTGGAGTCGAGGATACGGACGAGGTCACCAGCCCGACCTTCACCCTGATCAACCAGTACAAAGGCAAAGTGCCTGTGTTTCATATCGACCTCTATCGCATCGAAACCGGTCATCTCGAAGGTCTCGGCCTCGACGAAATACTCGACATACCCAACGCTGTCGTTATCGTCGAATGGGCGGAACGGCTCGGCCGTTTCGAAACCCCTGGGGCCGTGGAGGTATTTCTCTCCTACGTCGATGAGCATTCCCGTAAAATCACCGTATGCCGACCTTGTTCCTAGCCCTGATACTGCTTTTCCAGCAACGCCCAACGGAGCCAGTTGTCATGCAAATCGAAGGACCGTTTGTTTCACGTGAGGATCAGGATCAGACCACGAAGGTCGTCCTGAAGAATGGGCTGACTGTTATTGTTCGCGAGCAGCAGGCGGTGCCGCTCTCGAGTATCACGACGTTCGTCAAGGCCGGGTACTTTGACGAGGATGACCGGATTTCCGGGATCTCCCACGTCATCGAACACATGTTTTTCAAAGGTACGGCGAAGCGGTCGGTCGGGCAAATCGCCCGCGAGACCCAGGGGTTTGGCGGATATCTGAACGCCTACACCTACTACGATCGGACCGTTTACCACACCGTTGTTCCCGCGGAAAACACGCTGAAGACGCTGGACGTTCAGGCGGATGCGCTTCAACACTCCACGTTCGACGCCGCGGAACTCAAGCGTGAGATCGAAGTCGTGCTGCAGGAAAACAACCGCAAGCTCGACAATCCCGGGGCTGTGGCGTCCGAACAACTCTACGCGGTGGCGTTTCAGAAACATCGCATGAAACGGTGGCGCATCGGCACCGTCGACGGACTTCGCGCGTTGAGCCGCGGCGACATCGTGGCGTATTACAGCAAGTACTACCGTCCCTCGAACATCATCCTTTCGATCGTGGGCCAGTTCGATACCGAGACGGTGCTGGCGGAAGTGGTGAAACTCTATGGTGAAATGGCCGACCAAACGGTCGAGCGCGACGTCTCGCCGGCAGAACCCGAACAGACGACCCCCAAATTCGGCTCGCAACGAGGCCCGATCGAACAGGCGCACATCGCCGTTGGTTTCCATACGCCGCCCGTCGTCAGTGGCGAATCCCGCGCACTCGAAGTGCTCGCGGCCATCCTGAGTAATGGACGCGCGTCCCGCATGATGCAATACGTTCGCGACGAAAAAGGGCTGATCACCAGCGGAACGGCAGTCCAGCATGGATTCAAGGATCTGGGCTATTTCGAAATCGCCGTCGAAAGCTCGAAGCCCACAGATGCGCAAATCGGCGTGCTCGCGGAAATCGAGGATATCAAGCGATTCGGCATCACCGAGGAAGCGCTCGCGCGCGCGAAGGCGCTGATCGCCCAAACGGTATTTCATCAACTGGAGACGGTGGACGGCATCGCCGAGGCTCTCGCCTATTACGAATTCCTTGGCGACTGGCGTCAATCCGGCGAGTACATCGCGGCGATTCAGGCGGTGAAAGCCAAAGACGTGGTGGACGCCGCCAGGAAGTACCTCACGTTTCAGAATCTCGGCGCGTTCGAGTACTTTCCGGAATCGATGCAGCGGACGCTTTCCCTTGCGGACTACAACGAGGCCGTACTTCAAAAAGTCAGTGCGGTGGTGGAAGAGAGGTCGGAAGTCGAGTTGCCGGTGACCGCCGATCTGGGGCCGCTCCCGGACGAAGTGAACCACGACCTCGTCAAACCGATCCAGGAACGATCGATTCTCCGTGGCCCCCGGGTTTACATTCTCGAGGATCACCGGCTGCCGCTCGTTTCTTTCGGAATCTTTTTTCCCGGAGGACGCCTGCTCGAATCATCCAAAAATGCGGGCATCACCGAACTCATGCTGCGCACCGCCATACGCGGCACCCAACGTTACCTTTCGGCGGACATCTCGCGCCGGCTGGAAAACAACGGGGCCAAGCTGCAGGTGGTGAACGAGCCGGACTTCTTTGGCTACATCCTCGACGGCTTGAGCCCGAAAATGGACGAGTCCCTCGACGTCCTGATGGAGATCCTCCAGCAGCCGACCTTTACGGACGAGGATCTCGCGCGCGAAAAAGTGTTGCAGCTTGCGCGCATCAGGCAGTTGAAGGAAAACAACTACGCTTACCCCGTTCAACTGTTCATGCGGACGCTCTACGGCGATAGCCCCTACGCTCGCCCCGCAGTCGGAACCGAGACCGCTCTGGAGAACATCAAGTCGGACGACCTCAAAGCCTGGTTCAAACAGAACCAGCGGCCGCTGGTTCCGCTGATTCTGATTGTCGGCGACACGCGCGGCACCGGCCTCGTCGCCGCAATCGCCGACGCGCTTACGAACGAGGATCTGCACGACCGCGAATTCTCCACCATCCCATTTCCCGAGCCCGCTCGCGAGGTGAAGGAGACCGCCGAGGACGTCCCGCGTCAACAGACCGCCTTTGTGTACGGCTTTCCCACCGTCAACCGGGGTAGCGCCGACCGGTTTCCGCTGACCGTCCTGCAGAACATCGTTTCCGGACTGGGCGGCCGCTTCTTCGACGCCATTCGCGAGAAACAAGGACTCGCTTACACGGTTCTAACCGCCAACGCTTTCTACATGAAGAGCGGATCGATCTTCACCTACAGCGCGTTCTCACCCGCGAACGAGACAAAGGTCCGGGAGTCGCTCGAGAAGGAAATCGCCCGGCTGCGCAAAGACGGAGTGACGAAAGAGGAAGTCGAAAAGGCGATTGCGTATTCCGTTGGCGTCCAGGCGATCGCCCTGCAAACCCGGATGGGGCAGGTTCTCGAATATGCGAGAGCGATCTATTCGGGCGCAGGCATCCGCGGCGTTCAAAACTACTCAACGCTGATCAAATCGGTGACGCCGGAGCAGGTGAAGTCGATCTCGAGTTTGTATCTCGACCCCCAGGCGCTGCGCACAGCAATCGTGCGGGGAAAGAAATAATCTAGAGTTTGATTCTAAAGATTTCGATCTTGCCCAGCGATGTATGCAGCCTCATCGGATTGCCACCGCCGTTCAACGGGAACTGCTGTCGATCGGGCTGCGCAAAGCGGCTGGTGACGGAGGGCTTCACCTGGGGGAGACTGGCAAGAGCATTCGCCGTGGCCATTGGAAAATCGGTGATGATGCGGCGGCCGTTGGCTGCGGGACGTTCGACGATCGCGTCGATGTTGGCTTTGAGCCGTTCCGGAATCCAGATCGTGATGTCGCCGACACCGGTCTGCAGGTCCACATGAAGGTCGCCTTCCAGCTTCTCCGGATTCAACTTGCAATAGATGGTTCCGTAACCGGTCGAAGCTTCAACCCAGGCTCCCGCGCTCTCCAGCCGGATATCGCCGGACTCCGTGTGACCCTTGAAGGGACCGCGGACCTTCGAGTTAGTGATTTTCCCGCCGGCCGTCTTCGCCGTGATCTGTGACGCGTCGCCGATGAAAATATCGCCGGCCTCGGTCTGAACCCATACCTCGCCGCGCGCGCCTTTGATAAAGATGTCGCCGCCGGCCGATTCCGCGATGATCTTCCCGGTAACGGTTCCCACCGTGATTGGACCGCCGGCCGTGTGCAGGTCGGCGTTGCCGTTGATATTCCCGACTTCGAGAGACCCGGCGCTGGAACTGCGAAGTTCGGCGCTGTCGCCGATGTCGCCCGCCTTAATGAACCCGCCCTGGGTGATGATGGCGGCCTTGCCCTTGATCCGGCCCACGGTGACCGAGCCGCCCGTCGTTCGCAGGGTGGCGGAGGCGTCGGTGTCGCTCATGCTGATGCTTCCGCCAAGCGTGACCAGATCGAGGTTGACGTTACGGGGAACGACGATCTTCCAATCCACCGAACCCCGGAGCGGACTCGGGGCGACGGCGGAATACTCGACGCGATCCCGCGAGACACAGTTTTCCTTCAGCGTGATATCGGTGCTGGTGACGGCCACTTCCACGGCGCCCTGGCCTGTGGTGTCGACGCGAAGGTTGCCGATGGGAGCGCGGACGGCGAGCGTTGCACCGTCGGCTATCGGACATTTGGAAGCCAGAAGAGGAAGTTGAAAAGCAAGAGCGGCTGCCATGATTCCGACGGACTGCAAAACGCGTTTCATTTTATGGTTTCGTTCCTACGAACTGGAGCGCCTTCATTTTGACGTAGCTGTTGTCGTCTCTCGTGAAGGGTTCGAGCTGTTTGACCAGGGAAGTATCCCTGCCGTTGCGGGTCAATGCTTCGATGGCTTCGACGCGGATGCCCGCATCCATATCGTTGTTCAGCGAGTTCATGAACGCGGCCTGAACATCGGCTTCGCCCGCGAACTGCTTCAATCCCTGCATCGCGCGCAACCGCACACCGGTATTTTCGTCGTGCATCAGCGCCTGGATCAGCGCGCTCTTCACGACTTCGCTGTTCGGCTGCTGGGCCAGAACTTCGACCGCCCGCAACCGCGAACCGGAATTGGTGGATTCGCCGAGCGCGCTCACCAGAAGCTGACGGACGGCGTCATCGCCCATCGTGCCCTGCATACGCAACGGTTGGACAATTTCGCCGGCCAGCTCCACCTGGCCCGTCGCCGGATTCGCGCTCACGATCCGGAGGTTGGAGACGGATCCATTCGCCGGAAGGGACGAAACAATCGACGGGGGTTCCGACGGATTCTGGACGACCGTCGCGATCTGCTGCTGGTTGCTGACGTAAACGCCTAGCGCAAGGCCCATCGCCACAAGAGCGGCCGACTCGAGCAGCCGCATCGGCGTGAAGACCACCGAAAATGCCGGAACGCGCCACCACGAGCGTTTGCGCTCGATCTGGTCCAGTTCGTTCCCGAGCTCACGCCGGGATTCGACCAGGAGATCCGACGGGAGGTCCCACGACGCAGCGTCCTCGGCCAGGACGGAGTGGAGACCTTTTTCCTCTTCGAAAACGTGACGGCAAACGTCGCACGCCTGAAGGTGGTTTTCCAGTCCCGGCTTTTCGGCTTCGGGGAGCTCCTCGTAGAAGAGGAGCGAAATCTGATGTTGGAACTCGCGGCAATTCATACTTTAGTCAAATACGCGCGAAGCTTCTGAGTGGCCCTGAAGAGGTAGTTTTTCGCTGTTTCTTCCGTGCTACCCATGATTTCGCCAATCATTTTGAGTCTCAAGCCCTGATAGTGCCTCAATTCAAATACAAGGCGTTCCTTTTCGGAAAGAGTTTTTAGCGCTTCCCGGATTTTCTCCCCCACTTCTTTGCCGTACAGGCGGCGCTCCGGATTGGAGTAATAGGTGGTGGCGGCCAGCGTGTCCTTGAGTGCGGGACGGTCGGGATGAGATTCCGTGTCGGACTCGTAGGAAATCTCTTCCCGAAGAGTCTGACGCTCGCGGAGGT
>JAHFTY010000198.1 GCA_023265365.1 Acidobacteriota bacterium | reverse complement strand
TACGAAATCGTCGACAATTCCATCGACGAGGCCCTGGCGGGGTTCTGTTCGGAGGTTCACGTCATTATCCACATCGAAAACTCCGTCACCGTCATCGACAATGGCCGGGGCATTCCGACGGAAATCATGCCGAAAGAAGGCAAGCCGGCAGCCGAGATCGTGCTTACGAAACTTCACGCCGGAGGCAAGTTTGACAACTCCGCGTATAAGGTCTCGGGCGGTTTGCACGGGGTCGGCGTATCGGTCGTTAATGCGCTATCAGAGAATCTCAATCTTGAGATATGGCGGGGTGGAAAGGTCTACGTTCAGAATTACATGCGAGGTGTCCCGCAAAACCCGCTGGAGATTACCGGACATACGGAGCGACGGGGAACCAAGGTTACGTTCCTGCCTGACAGCATGATTTTCGAAACGACGGAATTCAGCTTCGATGTCCTTTCCCAGCGTCTCCGCGAGCTAGCGTTCCTCAACAAGGGAGTCCTTGTTACCATAGAAGATGAACGGACCGAAAAGAAACATGAATTCCATTACACCGGCGGCATTGTTTCCTTTGTTGAGCATTTGAACAAGAACAAGACTCCGTTGCACGACAAGGTTGTTTATTTTCAGGGTTTGCGTGACGGCATTGATCTTGAAATCGCGCTGCAGTACAACGACTCCTACCAGGAACAGATCTTCACTTTTGCCAACAACATCAATACCCACGAAGGCGGAACTCATCTCATCGGTTTCAAGTCTGCGCTCACGCGTTCGCTCAACAACTACGCGGTTGCGAACAACCTGTTCAAGGAAGTGAAGGAAAACCTTTCCGGAGACGATGTTCGTGAAGGCCTGGTCTGCGTGATCAGCGTGAAGCTGTCAAACCCTCAATTCGAAGGGCAGACGAAAACCAAACTGGGAAACAGTGAAGTGAAAGGGATTGTGGAGCAGTTGGTGAACGATGGCCTGGGCCAGTTTTTGGACCAGAGCCCGTCTATCGCCAAAAAAATCATCGGCAAAGCGCTTGAGGCGGCGAGAGCCAGAGAAGCGGCGAGGCGAGCGAGAGAGTTGGTGCGCCGGAAGGGCGCGTTGGACAGCATGTCGCTTCCAGGGAAGCTTGCGGATTGTCAGGAACGGGCCCCGGAGCTATCGGAAATCTTCATCGTCGAAGGAGATTCGGCGGGTGGTTCCGCCAAGCAGGGCCGCGACCGGCGAACACAGGCGATCCTTCCAATCAAAGGAAAGATCCTGAACGTCGAAAAAGCTCGTTACGACAAGATGCTCACCCATACCGAAATTGCGGCAATGATCACTGCGCTCGGCACCGGAATCGGCGCGGACGATTTTGACGTTTCGAAGCTGCGCTACCATAAAGTGATCATCATGACGGACGCCGACGTTGATGGATCGCACATCCGCACTCTCCTGCTGACCTTCTTTTACCGACAGATGGTGGAGTTGATTGAACGCGGGCACATCTTCATTGCCCAGCCTCCTTTGTTCAAGGTCAAGAAAGGGAAGAACGAGCAGTACATCAAAGACGAGCGCCAGATGGCGAAGTTCCTTTTGAAAAAGGCGACCGACAATCTCACGATCGAGATCGAAAAGACCCAAAAACAGATTCAGGGCCGCGAGTTGACGAGCTTCCTCGAGAAACTGATCGAACTCAACTCGGTCTTTACTCGCGTCGATCGCCACATCCGCGACCCGCGGGTTGTGGATTTGTTGATCGGTCTGGGCGCCGACGGCCGTGGTTTTCTTGGCGACAAGGACCGCATGAAGGGATTGTCCGACCGGATCCACGAACTCGGCTACACGTCGGAGATTTCCACCGATGAAGAACACAGCGTGGAAAAGCTCCTGTTCCGCCAGGGCAGCCAGACGCCCCGGCTGATCAGCTATCAATTGCTGTCCAGTGTGGAGTACCAGCGTTTGCTCACGCTGCATAAAGCCATTGGCGATCTGGATCAGCCGCCCTTCCGGCTCAGGACAGAGACGTCGTTCACGACCGTGAATAGCCGCAAGGAATTGGTGGACCACATCCTCGAGCTCGGCAAGAAGGACCTTCAGATCCAGCGCTACAAGGGGCTGGGTGAAATGAATCCGTCGCAGCTTTGGGAAACCACGATGGATCCGGAGAAACGGACGCTGCTACAGGTCCAAATCAAAGATGCGGTGCAGACCGGCGAGATCTTCACGATTCTCATGGGAGATGCGGTCGAGCCCCGCCGACAGTTCATCGAAGAAAACGCACTCGAAGTCAAAAACCTCGACGTTTGAGAACAGATTCAGAAAAGGAAACTGAATGTCAGATCAGGTGACACCGCCGGCACCGCCGGCGCCGCCCAGCCCGCCCAGCGGGAATTTCGTTCCAATCAACATCGAAGACGAGATGCGCCGGTCGTATGTCGACTATGCCATGAGCGTCATCATCGGCCGCGCATTGCCCGACGTTCGCGACGGATTGAAGCCTGTCCATCGCCGAATTCTTTACGGAATGCGCGACATGGGCCTGGCTTCCAACCGGCCGTACCGGAAGTGCGCCAAGATTGTCGGCGAGGTCATGGGCAACTATCATCCGCATGGCGATAGTCCGATCTATGACGCACTGGTACGCATGGCGCAGGACTTTTCCTATCGATATCCGCTCGTTGACGGGCAGGGCAACTTTGGCTCAATCGATGGCGATCCACCCGCTGCCATGCGATACACCGAAGCGCGGCTTGCGGCATTCGCGGAAGCGCTCCTGGAGGATATCGAAAAAGAAACCGTCGACTTCGTTCCCAACTACGACGAAGAACGCGAAGAGCCGTCTTTTCTGCCAAGCAAGGTGCCGAACCTTCTCGTCAACGGATCGAATGGAATTGCCGTGGGCATGGCGACGAACATGCCGCCCCACAACCTGAACGAAATCTGCGAAGCGACGATCCACCTGATCAACAATCCATCAGCGACCTTCGACGAAATTTACTCCAAAGTCCCGGGACCCGATTTTCCGACGGCCGGCTTCATTTACGGACGATCCGGAATCAAGCAGGCTTACCAGACCGGCCGTGGACAGATCATGATGCGCGCGCGGGCGGTGATCGAGCGTCAGGGAAAGGACCGGGACGTCATCGTGATCACCGCAATTCCATATCAGGTCAACAAGGCCCGACTGATCGAGAAAATCGCCGAGCTCGTAACGGATAAGAAAATCGAAGGAATCTCGGATGTTCGCGATGAAAGCGACCGGGATGGATTGCGGGTCGTTGTCGAACTGAAGCGCGGCGAGCAGGGCCTTGTTGTTCTGAACAATCTTTACAAGCTCACGCCGATGCAGATTTCCTTCGGGGTCATCAATCTGGCAATCGTCAACGGCCAACCCAAAGTCCTGTCGTTGATGGAACTCTTACGCAATTTCATCGAACATCGCGTTGATGTTGTCCGCCGGCGCACCCAGTACGAACTGCGCCAGGCCGAAGCGCGAGCCCACATCCTCGAAGGCCTGCAGAAGGCGCTGGATCACATTGACGAAATCATCAAGATGATCCGCGCATCGAAGACACACGCCGAAGCCCGCGAAGGGTTGGTGACCCGATTCGAATTCTCCGAGCTGCAGGCCAAGGCGATTCTCGAGATGCAATTGCAGCGTCTGACGAGCCTGGAACGGCAGAAAATCGAAGATGAGCTCAAGGAGTTGCGGGACCGGATTGCTGAACTGAAAGATATCCTGGCGCACGATTCCAAAATGCGCCAGGTGATCGTGAAGGAACTGCGAGACGTTCAAAAGAAGTACGGCGACGCACGCCGTACCGAGATCATGGATGAGGAAGCCGAGATCCGGCTCGAAGACCTGATTGCCGAAGAGGACGTCGTGATCACGGTCACGCATACCGGCTATCTGAAGCGGACGCCGCTTTCTGTCTATCGAAATCAGGGTCGCGGCGGTAAGGGCCGGATCGGAATGAAGACGCGCGAGGAAGACGTCATCACGAATGTCTTCGTCGCGAACACCCACAGCTTCATGCTCGTCTTCACGGACAAGGGCAAGCTGTACTGGCTCAAAGTCTACGAAATCCCGGACGTCGGTGTCGCCGGCAAGGGCAAGGCGATTGTGAATCTCGCCAACCTCACCGCGGACGAAAAAGTACGAGCGCTTCTCTCGGTGAAAGACTTCGATCCGAACGTGTTTATCTTCATGGCGACGCGCAACGGACAGGTGAAGAAAACCTCCCTCGACGCTTTCAGCAATCCGACCGTGCGCGGCATTATCGCAATGGGCGTACCTGAAGACGATGAATTGATCGCGGCGCAACTGGTGTCGGGTAAGGCCACTGTTTTCATCGGCACCCATGACGGCATGTGCATCCGGTTCCCGCACGACGATGTGCGTGAAATGGGACGCCAGGCATATGGCGTGATCGGCATCCGTCTGGATGAAGGCGATTACGTGGTGGGCATGATCGCGACGTCGAGTGAAGAGGACAAAGTTCTGTCGGTGACCGAACTCGGTTTTGGCAAACGCACGAGCGTCGATGAGTACCGAACGCAGGGCCGCGGCGGCAAAGGCATCATCAACGTGAAGACGACCGAAAGGAACGGCAAGGTCGTGTCGATCATGCCGGTGAATGAGGATTCGGATGTCCTGGTGATGACCGCGAACGGAAAACTGATTCGCGTCCGCTCGACCGATATCCGGTCCGTGGGACGGGCGACGCAGGGAGTGAAGCTGATCAACCTGGATGAAGGCGACCAGGTGACCGCGGCGACTCTCATCGAAGTCGAACCGGAAAACGGAAAAACCATCGAAGACGGCGCCGTGGAAGAACCCCCTCCGACGGTGCATTAGGAATAGTGAAACAACGCCGGTCCGGCGATTCATTCACCTATTCTCGGAACTAATCTAACAACTGGTTCGCGAAAAACAGGTGAATGCGTCGTCGGATCCGGATTATTTAGCTACCCCGACTTGCCCGTGATGAAGTCCCACCCGATGCGCGGCACCGATAAAAGCAGTTTCTTCTTGAGGCCCAGATAGCCCTGATTACCCGCGATGAGGTTTCCAAGAATCGTTTTCAGCGTCCTGCTCCGGCGGGACAGTTGAATCGCTCGTTTCTTGAAATCCCCGGCTAGAAACGATCCGCGATAGAACTTGCGATACATCGTCGAGGCTCTCGACAGATCCCGCCCGATCTCTGTCCATGCGCGTTGTGCGTATTCCTCGGGCCGATCGATGGTTTCAGCCAGGATCTGACCCGACTTGAAAGCGAAATGAATCCCTTCGCCCGTTATCGGATCCGCGAAACCTGCGGCGTCTCCGATGACCGCCCATCCGGGCCCCTCGATCCGGTTCTTCTTCCACGAACGTGGACCTAAACAGGGAACGGGCGCACTGTAGAATTCCGCCTGTTCCATCGCATCAGCCCCAAGGTCCGCAATGATGAAATTCGAGAGCAGTACTTTTGCCCGCGAGGTCCATCCGGGTACCGAGCGGGTAATGAGGCCATAGGAGACGTGATGAGGGCGGGGAAACGACCAGATGTAACCTTCGAAGCCTGGAACAAAGAAGATCTTCATCTGAGAACTCACATTCCCAGGAATGATATAGCCCAGAGTGACGCAAAGGTCTTCCGGTGGCAAACCCTCGCTGACACTGCGTCTAACAAGACTCGTGGCCCCATCAGCCCCCACAAGGAAATCAGCGTGCAGTTCAGTGTCGCGGGTGGACAATACCCACGAGCGGCCCGCGGGGGTGATTTTCGAGACACGGCTCCTGATGAACGAAACGCCGGCGCTCTCCGCCGCGTCGAGCAGGTATTTTCCAAGCTCCCGTCGCGAAACAATGGCGAGGGGTTGTTGGGGCGTGAGGGTCACGGAATTGGTATCTCCGAAATAAAAGGTGATTTGGTCGATGAGTTGTCGCGGCAAACCGGTGTCAAAGATGTCAAACGCGGAGAGAGCTTTCGCGGTCACGCCACCGCCGCAGGGTTTCTCCCACGGAGCCTGCGGATCGATGAGCGTAACGGTATGTCCTCGCTTGGCGAGAAGAATCGACGCCCAACTTCCGGCAGGTCCTGCTCCGACGATGGTGATGTTCATGCGTGAACGGCGTCTATCTTAGCAGAAGGAGTGAACGGATGATTGAAAGAAGTCCCATTCGTGCTCTGTTTCACACTCTGACGGAACGAGGGCTCCAACAACAGAACCTGCGTGATGAGGACACGGTCGAATACATTACAAATCTGCTCACGGAGTACGTGGAAATCGAGAACATGCTTCGGGCGCAAGACGCTTTCGACATGGTTCGCAACACCGGCGAGTCGGTCCCGCCGGATATCCGGCGGGACTACTATCGCCATCTTGGAGACATCACGCTTTTCAACCTCGGACTTTACCCCGGGCATCTCACCTATGGGCGACACACCATCAGTCCGGACTACTATGCGGAACAAGGCCGCCGGTCCTATAAGATCGTTGCTTCGATGGATCCGAGCCGCCCCACTGCTGTATTCCGCAAACTTTCAGACCAGTTCGAGAAGTGCGTCGGAGGGTTGAACTGGGTGAAGCTCTACATCAACGACCCGTTCTACCGATATGTTTTCCGGGAGTTCGGCGTGACTTAGTAGAATATTGCCCTTGTGGCAAAGACTAAAATCTCCGTCGTTCAGTATCTGAATTCGGTTCCTCTCGCATGGGGGATTACGGAAGGAACGCTCCGCGATTCATTTGACCTGATCCTCAGTACTCCTGCCGAATGCGCGGACCAATTGGCCGGACGCAGTGTCGACGTGGGCTTGATCCCTTCGATCGAATACCAGCGCATTAAAGGCACCCGGATAGTCCCGGGCGCCGCCGTTGCGTCGAGGCACCGCGTGAAGAGCGTGCTTCTCGTGAGCGAAATGCCGCTTTGGAGAGTTCGAACGGTCGCTCACGACAAAGGATCCCGCACTTCGGTTGCGCTCGCACAAATCCTCTTCAGGGAGTTCTATCGCACGAAGCCCGGTTTCAGACCCGCGGAAGCGGACCTCGCCAATATGCTCAGCACCAGTGACGCCGCGCTGATCATCGGCGATACCGCCCTCAAGTTCATGGAAGTGAATCAGAATCCAGACATCGCGGACCAGAAAAATCTGGTCCGGCACGGCGCGGAACCTCTTCAGGTATTCGATTTGATGGAGCGATGGCAGTTCCTTACGGGGTTGCCCTTTGTTTTTGCGTTTTGGGCCGTGCGCGAAGGATTCAAGGACGGCAGCGCCGTGGAGACGCTCAATGCGTCGAGAGACTTCGGTGTGGCCAACATTCCTGCGATTTCAGAGCGCTACAGCCAGCAGTTGGGCATGAACAAAGACTTCCTCAAGCACTACCTTGAGAGGAATGTGTACTATTACCTGGATTCAAAGTGCATCGAGGGTCTGCAGTTGTTTTACGAAAAGGCAGCCGAAGCCGGCGCGATCAAAACCAATCGAAAGATCGGGTTTATATGACAACGATAAACGCCATACTGGACTCCGCCCGCCAGGGACAGCGGATCACATCCGACGAGGCCCTGGCTCTTTTTGAACATGCAGACCTGCTGGATCTGGCGGAGACGGCCGATCACATCCGTCAACGCCTGCATCCGGATAACGTGATCAGCTACATCATCGACCGGAACATCAATTACACCAACGTGTGCAAAGAGTTCTGCAGCTTCTGCGCGTTTTACCGCGTGAAGGGCGATGCCGAGGCGTACGTCCTTCCCGATCACGTCATCTACAAGAAGATCGAGGAGACCCTTGCTTTTGGCGGAACCGGTATCCTGATGCAGGGCGGCGTGCACCCCGACTTGAAAATCGACTATTACGAGCGTCTCCTTTCCGGGATCAAAGAACGATACCGTATCCACTGCCACTGTTTCTCTCCGCCCGAGATCTTGAACATCGCCCGTGTTTCAAAAATGTCCGTGCCGGAAGTGTTCGCCCGGCTCAAGGCGGCAGGTCTCGATTCCATGCCCGGCGGCGGCGGGGAAATCCTCGACGACGAGATTCGAAACGAGATCAGTCCTCTGAAATGCAAAACAGACGAGTGGCTGATGGTGCATCGCGAGGCGCACAAGCTGGGCTTGCGAACGACCGGAACGATGATGATCGGCGTCGGCGAGGCCTTGCATCACCGGATCCGACACCTGCAGCGTATTCGTGATCTGCAGGACGAAACGGGCGGGTTCACCGCCTTTATCCCCTGGACCTTTCAAGCGGACAACACCGACCTCGCCAAACGCAATCTCCCCGAGGTCACGGCCGCGGAGTATTTGCGACTGCTGTCGCTCGGTCGGATCTTTTTCGACAACATTTCGAACGTTCAGGTGTCCTGGTTGACTGTAGGTCTCAAGGTTGGCCAGGTTGGCCTCCGGTTCGGCGTGAACGACATGGGAAGCATCATGATCGAAGAGAACGTCATCAGCGCGGCCGGGGCCAGGAATCGTGCGAACGATGCGGAGTTGCGCCGCGTGATCTCGTATGCCGTC
>JAHFTY010000059.1 GCA_023265365.1 Acidobacteriota bacterium | reverse complement strand
GGTTGTGCTTGGACAACACCTTCGTGATGCAAGCGGTCAGCGTCGTCTTGCCGTGGTCGATGTGTCCGATCGTTCCCACGTTGACGTGCGGTTTTGCTCTATCAAACTTCTCTTTCGCCATTGATCACTCCGTGTAGCCCGCGGGTGTCAGCCCGCGGGGCCAGGTTAAACGGACTTCTCGACTTCCCGGCCTTGGGCGCGGGCAATGATTTCATCTGAAATGTTCTTCGGCACTTCTTCGTAGTGCGCAAAATGCATCGTATAAGTCGCCCGGCCCTGCGTTCTCGAACGCATGTCGGTCGCGTATCCGAACATGGAGGACAGTGGAACCAGCGCCTTGACGATCTGCGTTCCCGGGCGCGCTTCCATGCCTTCGATCCGCCCCCTGCGCGAGTTCAGATCGCCGATGATGTCGCCCATGTACTCGTCGGGCAGAACCACCTCGACCTTCATCACCGGCTCGAGCAATGCGGGGCTGGCCTTGCGGCAACCGTCCTTGAAAGCCATGGAACCGGCGATCTTGAACGCCATTTCCGAGGAATCCACATCGTGATAGGAGCCGTCGATCAAGGTGACCTTGACGTCTTTCACTTCGTAGCCGGCGAGAACTCCGGACTGCATGGCTTCCTTGATTCCCTGTTCGATCGGGCGGATGAACTCCCTCGGAATCGATCCCTGCTTGATCGCGTTTTCGAACACGAATCCCGCGCCGGCTCCGCCGGGCTCGACGTTGATCACCGCGTGACCATATTGACCGTGGCCGCCGGTCTGCTTGATGTGCTTGCCTTCGCCTTCAGCCTTGCGGCGGATCGTTTCCTTATAAGCGACCTGAGGCTTGCCCACATTCGCACCGACATTGAATTCGCGCATCATGCGGTCGACGATGATTTCCAGGTGGAGTTCGCCCATTCCCGCAATGATGGTCTGATTCGTATCCGGATCCGTATGGATCTTGAACGTCGGGTCTTCCTGCGCCAGCTTTCCAAGGGCCACTCCCATTTTTTCCTGGTCGGCCTTGGTTTTCGGTTCGATGGCAACGGCGATCACCGGCTCCGGGAAATCCATCGCTTCCAGAAGAATCTGCTTATTCTCATCGCAGATCGTGTCTCCGGTCGTGACGTTCTTCAGACCCACTGCGGCGGCGATGTCGCCGGCAAACACGTCCTTGATTTCTTCGCGCTTGTTGGCGTGCATCTTCAGAAGACGGCCCACGCGCTCCCGGCTCTGCTTGGTGGAGTTGTAGACATACGAGCCTGAATTCAGGCACCCGGAATACACGCGGAAAAATGCGAGCTGGCCCACAAACGGGTCCGTCATGATCTTGAAAACAAGAGCCGAGAAGGGTTCCTTGTCTTCGGCTTTGCGGATTTCGGTCTTGTCCTTATCCGGAGTGAGCCCTTCAATCGGCGGAATGTCGAGGGGCGACGGCAAATAAGAAACAACGGCATCGAGCAATTGCTGAACGCCTTTATTCTTGAACGCCGAACCGCACAGAACCGGCGTGACTTTGATCGCGATCGTCGCCTTCCGAAGCGCCGCGGCCAGTTCTTCGTTGCCAATGGTTTCCCCGCCGACGTACTTCTCAAAGAGATGCTCGTCGGATTCGGCTGCCGCCTCGATGATTTTCTCGCGGTATTCGCGAACTGTTTCCCTGAACTCCTCCGGAACATCGACTTCCTCGAACTCCGATCCCATCGTCCCATCGCGGAAAATGATGGCCTGCTGAGAAAGGAGATCGATCACGCCGCGGAAGGTGTCTTCGGCGCCGAGGGGAATCTGAATGGCCACCGGTTTTGCGTGAAGACGGTTTCGCATCATGTCGATGCAACGCTGAAAATCGGCTCCAGGCCGGTCCATCTTGTTGACGAATGCGATTCGGGGAACCCGGTACTTGTCGGCCTGCCGCCAGACCGTTTCAGATTGCGGCTCGACGCCGCCCACTGCGCAGAACACGGCGACCGCGCCGTCCAGCACCCGCAGCGAGCGCTCCACTTCGGCAGTGAAGTCCACGTGTCCGGGAGTATCGATGATGTTAATCCGGCAGTTCTTCCAGAAGCAGGTCGTGGCGGCGGAGGTAATCGTGATACCGCGCTCCTGCTCCTGCTCCATCCAGTCCATTGTCGCGGTGCCTTCATGCACCTCACCGATCTTGTAGTTGATGCCGGTGTAATAGAGAATCCGCTCCGTCGTGGTGGTCTTGCCGGCATCGATGTGCGCCATGATGCCGATGTTTCGGGTTTTATCGAGTGTTACCGTACGAGGCATAATTCAATTACCACCGGTAATGAGCGAATGCCTTGTTGGCCTCCGCCATGCGGTGAGTGTCTTCCTTCTTCTTGATCGAATTGCCGCGGTTATTCGCCGCATCAATGAGTTCTCCCGCGAGTTTCTCTTCCATCGATTTTTCGCCGCGGGAGCGCGAATACGTCAGGATCCAACGAATGCCCAGTGAGGTTCGCCGCGAAGGGCTGACCTCGACCGGCACCTGATACGTCGAGCCGCCGACGCGCCGGGATTTGACCTCCAGCACGGGCTTGACGTTCTCGATCGCTTTCTTGAAAAGCTTCACCGGATCGTCCTGGGTCTTCTTCTCGATGATATTCAGGGCGCCATAGATGATTCCCTGGGCGGTGCTCTTCTTGCCGCCGTACATCATGCAGTTGACGAACTTCGAAAGCAGTGTGCTCTGATGCAACGGATCAGGCACGATTTCGCGCTTAACGATATGCGCTTTTCTGGGCATACATCCTCACGATTTCGAATTTCGAATTGCGAATTGCGAATTGGGGACATGCGTTCCCCAATTCGCATTTCGCAATTCGAAATTCGCAATTGGAACTTCGGTATCTAGAACCGGATCTTCCAGAACCACCCACAGTCCGGAATTGCTCCGGACTCTCGGGTGAAAAACTTAAGCTTTAGGCCGCTTCGCGCCGTATTTCGATCGCGACTGTTTTCTGTTCGCGACCCCGGCCGCATCCAGCGTTCCCCGAATCACATGGTACCGAACGCCGGGCAGGTCCTTCACGCGGCCGCCGCGGATCAAGACGATGGAGTGTTCCTGCAAATTGTGGCCGATACCGGGGATGTAAGTTGTGACCTCAATCCCGTTGGTCAGACGCACACGTGCAACTTTGCGTAGGGCCGAATTCGGCTTCTTTGGTGTGGACGTATACACGCGGGTGCACACGCCTCGTTTTTGCGGACACTCCTGCAGCGCAGGACTACTCGTCTTGTACTTCGGTTTTGATCTTCCCTGTCGAACCAGCTGATTAAAAGTCGGCACGAACCATACTCCTCAAACTGCTGCTAAAACTTCTCTTTGGCGCCACCAGAGAGCGACCAAACCTCCAGTGAAACCTTTTGATCTTACGCAATCCCTTGAAACTCAGTCAACTCCAAAGTCCAAAAAAGCAAAAAACGCGGGCGGCAAAGCTCGGTTCCGCGGCATACCGCGGAACCGGATTGACGCCCGCGTTCGTATTCGATCGTTTCTAGAAGTTCACCCGCGCGCCCAACACCAGAACCCGGTTGCCGGTCGCCGTGGTGATGCGGCCGAAAGTCTGGCTGTTGATGTCGCTGTCGGCCGCGGCCGGATTGCCGAACTGCGGAGAGTTCAGCACGTCAATCGCATCCAGCCTGAATTCAAATTCCCTGCGTTCGCCGATCTTGACGCGTTTGACCAGGTTGACATCGAACCGCCAGGATGGCGGCCCGACCGCATACAGAGGCGCCAGATTGCCCAACACTCCCGGCGCCGGGTTCACCAGAATGATCTTTCCCGAAGAGTCCGCGATCGCCTGAAGCGTGCTGCGGGTATTCAGGGCCTGAGCGGTCGTGAGGGACCGGACCGCCGGGTCCGGTGTGACTTTCAGATCCGGGAAATAGACGACGCCGTCCGTTACTCGCGTTACCTTGCCGCTGGAGGGCAACGCACCGACAAGCACCGGCGAGTTATCTCCGAACGTGTTGATGGAGTTCACACTTGAAGTGATGCCGAAAGGAGCCCCCGAGCTGATATTGATGATTGGGGAAATCTGCCATCGCTCGACGATCCTCGCCAGGATCCCTCTACTCCCCGGCAGCAGCAACTTGCCCGGACCGAACGGCAGTTCCACGGTCCCGCTGTTTCTCATGACGAACTTGCGGCTGAACGACAGAACCCGCTTGTCCTGATGCCGGTCCCGGCCGTTGCGGTAGCTGTCGAGCATCTCCTGACCGGAACCTTCTTCTTCACCGAGAGCTTTGCTCCATGTGAAGTTGCTTTCGACCATATAGCCTTTCGAGAAGCGTTTGTTCAGGTCGACCTGGAGGGAATGGTAGTTGGAATTCGCGAAGTTTCCGGTGAAGTTCGCACCCACCACCTGCGGATTCGCAACGATGAAGTTCTCGGGCAGCCGTGCATTTCGAAGCAATCCACCGGCCACCCCCGAGAAGTTCGTCGTCGTATTGATGTAGTCCGCAAACCCGGCAACGTTGTTGTTCGCAAAAAAAGCGCGCGTATTCGCGTTTGTTCGCAAGCCGGCGCCGGCCCGGTTCGTTGAGCTGTTGACGGCGCCGGTACCCAGAACATAACCGTTGAACAGGCGGTCGAACAGCTCGGATTCACCGCCGGCCTGAACCGCTTTGAAACCATCGAGAATTCCTGTTTCAAAAATGTTGCTTTCGTTCAGATTCGTACCGCGGATGAGCTTGGTCCCTTTGTTTCCGACGTAACGCACGTCCATGCTGAAGTCTCCAGGCAGTTGACGCTGAATCGAGAGGTTCCAGTTCTGGACATAGGGTGTCCGCAGGTTTGTGTCGAAACCGCGAATCGTCTGGTTGCGATCGGTCAGCGACAGCGTTGCGGGGGCAAGGGGTTTGTTGGTCGTCGTCAGGGGCAGGTTGACCTTCGTGAGATCCAAAGCCGTGCTCGGACGGAACTGGCTCACCGTTCGAAGGCCGGGCTGATCGCCGACGACAATATTGAACATCCGCAGAGAACTGCGTTCATAACCCACACTGTATCCGGCACGGAGAACTGTTTTATCCTTTCCGAAATAGGGGATCGACCAGCTCAAACCCACGGCGGGAGCAAAATTATTGAGGTCGTTGTTGTAGATCAGCTTCTTCGAATTGGGCGAGTTCTTTCCGACCAACTCGATCTGCGTCGGCTGTCCCGCGATGTGGAACGGTTGATACATGTCGGCGAAACCCGTTCCGGAAATACCAAAGAGCCCGGCGGACCCTCCGGCGATTCCCGCCGTCTGGCCGCGACGCTCGTAAGGGACGCCATAGAATTCGTAGCGCACGCCGAGATTGAGCGTCAGGCCGGGATGCACCTTGAAATCGTCTTTGAAGAAGAGGCTCATTTCCCGCTGTTTCCAGTGGCGAATCTTGTTGTTATAGGACTTGTAATTGAGCTCCGGCGGCGGAGCGGAATTGAACGCCTGGTTCACGCCCGTCAGCGACCCCGTCAGGTTGAGGAGAAGCGTCTGGGCGTCACCCTCATTCGCGCCGAGTGTTGCGATGTCCTGAGCCGTGACTCCCCTTACCGGGGCGCCTCCCGCTCCGATAATGGCGCGGGGCATGACGTCGAACGCGCTGAATGGACCGCTGCTCACGAACCTTACTTCGACACCGCCCTTAAAGGCGTGGCGGCCGCGAATGAGACTCACGTTGTCCGCCCAGTTGTAAAGGGGGGCCATGTAACCGTATCCGCAGCATGCCGCGCCCGAAACGACGATCGGATCTGTCATCGTCGCAAAGTCCACCACATACGGAAGCCCACCAGCCGTCGGCAACTGCTTCAGACCGGCGTCCGAATCCCAGGGTCCCACCGCCTTGATGCGCGCGCGCTGCGACCCGGCTCTGAATTCATTGACGAGCCGCGGCGTCAGGGTGCTCGTGAAGCTCAGCGTGTAGAAATAATCGTCATTCGCGAACCGGCCTCCGGGCGAAGTCGGAAACGGCTGGGCGTTGTTTCCGTTCGCGTTGTCTTCGACCTCGTGCGTGAGACTAAAGCTTCCGTTGTGCTTCGACGAGAACGTGTGGTCGATCTTGAAGTTCAGTTGGTCGCGGTCATTCGTCGCACGGCGGCTCCATGTGTATCCGGCAGTGTTCAATCCATCGCCAACGCGGAAATTGTTTGGCGACGGGATGAACTTCATCATGCCGGCAACGACGCCGCTCGGATCCGCACGCAAACGGTTGTTGTCCTTGTTAAACACGTCCAATTCCTGCAGCGCGCCCGTGGCTGCCGCCGGACGTTCGGGGTTCCCGTTGACGTCGACGGTTCGGATGCCGGAACCGGCGTTGTAGTTCGAATTCCGCGCTCCCGGGAAGTACCGGAAGATCCCGCGGCGTGCGGTGTCGGTATAAACCGTCTGCGTTACGGTGTTCTTGGTAACCTGCCGCTGAGCGTCGTATAGAAAATGGAAAAAGGTTCGGTTCTTCTTGATCGGACCGCCGAGGCGCGCGCCGAACTGATTCCGGATGAGGAAATTCCGCGGATCTCCACGAAGATTGTTGAACCAGGTGTTCGCGTTCAGCGCCGTGTTCCGATGGGATTCGAAAACGCTTCCGTGGAATTCGTTCGTTCCCGATCGCGTGAGAATCTGCACCTGGCCTGAACCTCGGCCGAACTCGGCATCGGCCGGCGACGTCACCACCCGCACTTCCTGGACAATATCCGTACTGTTGAACACGACGGTCGGCGCCGCATTCACGGTCGCCGTGTCCGGATTGAGCCCCTGGTTGATGTGCTGATCCATGATATTGACGCCATCGCGGGTAATATTCAGAGCGCCAATACGCGCTCCGGAGAAGTTGCCGCCCTGCGCGCCGGCCTGCGTGAAAACAAGGCCAAGCGCATCGCGGGCAGGCAGCGGCAACTCGGTGATCTTCCTTCCTTCGATGACGGTTCCCACGGTGCTTGTCCCGAGAGCCAGGGCCGCATCCATTTCCGCCTTGACTTCCACCACCGTGTCCGCTGCGCCGCCGACATCGAGCCGGAAGTTCAACACGACGCGGGCGCCGACCTCGAGGGTCACATCATTGATGACATGCTTCTTGAAACCCGGCAGATCGGACGAGACCTTGTAGACGCCGGGCTGAAGACTCGGGAAGTTATAGATGCCGACTTCGTTGGTGACCGCGGCCGACGATACCCCGGTGCGGGTGTTGACGGCCGCTATCGACACTCCTGGAATCATGGCCTGGGTGGAGTCGGTTACGGTTCCCGATAAGACAGCGTTCGTTCCCTGCCCTTTGAATTCACGCGTGAATAGCAGGCACAACAGGACGACAATGACTATTCGCCTCATGCAGATTTCCCTCCTCGGACTGCCTGATCCTCTAAGGACTCAGTACCTTTTGGTGTTACGTGCGAGAAAGGTATACCTCAGAATTGTCGAGAGGCAATCTTTTTAAGGAGCAGTAAGAAACCAGATTTTCGTCACGGTTGGGCGCTCGTCGACGGGCTGACGGTGACTTTCACGTGAGCATTCGTCCAGCAGCACTGAAATCCGCCGCCACCCTCACCGGAAGCGTCGTTGGACTGCACCCGCAGGAAGTACTCGCCCGGGGCGGAAAACTTAGCGGTCGTCGAAGCTTTGCCGTCCGCCGGATTAACCGTCGGCCGCGGACTCGCAAAAATCACGGTGCCGGGGCCACGGTACTTGCTCCAGAAAACCGTCGCCCGGCCCGCTCCTCCGCCGCGTGCCCCCAAGGCGCCTCGTTCGGGAGGAACCACTCCATCGTCGTTGACCCACACATCGAGAGGAAGCGGGTCGGAGGCCTTCGCCGTGAAGGTCGCCGCGATCCCGACGGGAGGTCCCTGGGCAGCTTTGCCATCCGGCTGAAATTTCACGGTGGGAGGGGTATTGCCAATGCCGGATTCTTTCAAGGGTTCCACTATCCACAGAGGATTCAGGTTCAGCGGAATGGAGGTCGTCTGACCATTCGCCGTGATGGTCCAGGTCAGTTTCTTCTTTCCAAAATCCTTTGGCACGGTGATGGTGAAGACGCCCCACTGCCGGCGCGGGAGGAAGTGTGTGGGCTGGCCCTGATCGGGATTGCCCGGCTCAATCTTGTTGTTGGGTCCGGCAGGAATGTCCAGAGCTTCCTTGCCGTTCCGGTTCATATAACCCACGAGGATGTTGAACGAACCGTCCGGATTCGGATACCAGCCTTCGAACGCGCCGGTCACGCTTTGCCCCGAGTCCCGTATGGGTTCCATGGGAAGTTGGGCGGGCGTTTGAGAAACCGCCAGCAGAACGGCGATCAGCACAAAGAAGATCGATCGACGATAAGGCATCGAAAACTCCTACTGCTGCTGCTTGTTTGTCGCGTTCCGCTTGGCGACCTCGGCCGAATAGTCATCATCACTCATGTAGGTGATATTGATCCACGCGTGCCCCATTTCGTCGACGGTCCGATCCCCGAAACCGACCCATTGATCCGGATCCGGATTGTTGCGATTGGCCGTCGTATTGTCGTACCAGGACGTCACTTTCAGCACGGTTCCCCGGGGAAGCAGTGGCGCGGCGTCGTCGGCATAGATGTAATTCGTCATCCAGTTGAAATCGAACTTATTCACGTGACTGAGCATCATCGTGGTGCCGTTCGGCAGAATGGCCTCGAGCGACATCGCCTTGCCGCGAAGGTGCATGTGCGGCTGGAAATTCTCGATGCGGCCGGCCTGACGAAGTGTCGTGAAGCTCTGACCCATGAATATCGAATTCGGAGCGATATCGATATTGCGGCCCGCGACGCTGCTGAACAGTCCCAGCGTCTGCCGGTACTTCGGTTCCTGCCCCTTCGGGTAGAGGTAGATTCCGAGTTCAACCTGGTCCGTGATCTCTTCGCCAACCGAGTGGTAGTGCACTTCGAAAATGATCTTCGATCCGGGCAGCATCAGCTTTCCGGAATTCGGACGCATGATCTCACCTTGCTTGCCGACGGCCCATTCCATGAAGAGACCGGCACTACCGCCCACTTCCTGCACCGTTGCTCCGGCGCCGCCCGCTTCCTGTTGTTGCAGGCGAGCGAGAGCGTGGTGGGTGACCTTGCGGCCTTTGACCGTCGATGGACGGATTTCGATGGCGCGAACCCAACGCTGTTCGGTGAGTCCGGTTTCCACGACAGGTTTGAACCAGGAGTCCTGAGCCACGGCGGGAACCTTATACGCCGGGGACTTCACGACCAAATCCGGAGGACCGAACTGCGACGCAAAATTCCACTTGGCCTCATCCGGCCATTCCTTTTTCGGAGGCATGTTCTTCGCATCGCCTTTGAGGGCTCCGCTGTCGACCCATTTGACGATGGTGTCGATCTGGGCCTGGCTCAGGGAGCGATCATTGGCGAAGTGTTGAATGCCGACCGTCTTGTCGACATGCCACGGCGGCATTTGCCCTTTGCTCACCCGTTCCTTGATCGATTTGGCCCATGGGCGGACTTCTTCGTACGTCACGAGGGACATCGGCGCAATCGAATCAACGCGATGACACGCCTCGCATTTTTCCTGGAAAATCGGTGCAACGTCTTTGGTAAACGTCAACGTCAGCGGAGTGTTTAGCTTATCTTGCGAGAATGCCTGCCCCGCAAACATCAGTGCCGCAACCAGCACGAAAATGCACAGACGGTTCTTTGCCATTTGCCCGGCTCCTTTGGTGTGCGCGCGAAATTGTTCAAGATCGCGAAATTGATTCGAGGATTCTGTAGCGGCACGCCGCCTGCCGTCAACAAATAAGCGGTTATGATGTCGGGGTGAACCGGGATCTGCCCCACCCAGCGATTCTTCTGTCGGCGGCCGTGCTGTTTGCGGCGGCGCTGACGTGGATTCTGCCGGCAGGGGAATATGAGAGAAAGGACGATCCTGCGACGGGACGCCGGATCGTCGTTGCCGGAACATATCGTCCGGTCGATTCTTCGCCGGTCACTGGATTCGCCGCAGCGCTGGCCATCCCCCGAGGCTTCGCCGAAGCCGTTGACGTGATTGCTGTCGTTCTGTTCGTTGGCGGTGCGTGGGTCGTCGTCGAACGGACTGGAACGCTTGGAAGGATCGTCTCCGCCCTTGCCGCGAGTTTCAGCGGCCGTGGCCTTTGGGCCATTCCGGCAGTGTCCTTGTTCTTTGCGGGCATGGGCGCACTCGAGAACATGCAGGAAGAAATCATCCCGCTCATTCCAGTGCTTCTCTTGTTCGGCCGCCAGATCGGAGTCAACGCTGTCGTTGTGGTGGCCATGAGCGCCGGGGCAGCGATGATCGGGAGCGCCTTCGGTCCAACCAATCCATTCCAGGCGGGAATCGCGCTTAAGCTCGCACAACTGCCGCCGCTTTCGGGAGCGGGTTGGCGCGCTGCGATGTTCGTCATCGCCGTTTTGCTCTGGATCGGCTGGACCGTCCGGTACGCGTGGCGCACCCGTACCGGGCCCGTTGCACACAACGGCCGGACATCCTTCCGCCTGGACTCGCGCGACTGGCTGATTGCACTCCTGACGATCTCGCCAATGGTGGCCTACGTTTACGGATCGCTTTCACACGGCTGGGGCTTCAACGAACTGTCCGCGGCGTTCCTTTGCGGTGGGGTTGCGGCCGGCCTTGTTGGAAGACTGGGCGGTAAAGGCACCGTTCACGCCTATCTCGAAGGGATGCAGTCCCTGGTTCCAGCCGCAGTTCTTATCGGGTTGGCGCGAAGCATCTCGCTGGTGTTATCGGACGGACACATCATCGACACCATCCTTCATTCGACCGCTGCCCTTTTGGAACGTGTGCCGGGCGGACTGGCCGCCTTCCTGATGATTCCGCTGCAGGCGCTCATTCATATCGTGGTGCCCAGCGTCAGCGGTCAGGCGGTTCTGACGATGCCGGTGCTGGTCCCGCTCACCGACCTTCTGCGGCAGTCGCGCCAACTGACGGTACTCGCCTATCAGACCGGAGCCGGACTGGCCGAACTGCTCACGCCGACCAATGGCGCATTGATGGCCGTTCTTCTCGCTGCGGGCGTCCGCTACAAAGATTGGATTCGGTTTGCCGTCACCGGCGTCACACTCGCATTGCTGGTTTCGGTTGTAGCCATGGCCGTAGTGCTGGTTTTTCAGTAGAATCGCGCCAATTTGATCTGTCTGGAGGAAAGATGACGAGTATTTGTCGTTTCATTCTTGTTTTCCTGACCGCATCAGTTCTTGCTTCTCCACTTGCCGCGCAGGAAGTCACGGGCAATATCGCCGGCGCCGTCGTTGACGCTTCGGGCGCCGTCGTGCCGAAGGCGAAGGTGACCGTCACTTCCACGGCACAGGGCCTCGTTCTGCGTGAACTTCAAACCAACGAGGCCGGTCTTTATTCCGCGACCCTGTTGCCGGTGGGGACGTACTCGGTCACGGTTGAAGCTCCCGGTTTCCGGAAGACGAAGCGCGACGGGATTGAATTGAGCGCGAACTCGAAGTACACCGCCGATTTTCGCCTGGACGTCGGGACTTTCACCGAAGAAGTGTCGGTCGAAGCACCGGCGGTTCAGGTTGAACTGCAAACAGCCCAGCTATCCGGAGTGATCTCGGGAACGCAGGTTCGCGAACTTGCGCTGAACAACCGGCACTTTGCTCAACTGGTGGCGTTGCAGCCCGGCGTGTCGTCGAATCTCTCCGATCAGATTTATGTGGGCACGACCAACCCGTCGGGCGGCAACAACATCGTCGGGCTGTCGGTCAACGGAACGCGACAGAGCCAGAACAACTGGACCGTCGACGGCGCGGACAACGTGGACCGTGGCTCGAACATCACGATCCAGCAGTATCCCAGCATCGATGCGATCGAAGAGATCCGCATCGTTCGCAGTCCGTACTCCGCCGAATCCGGGCGAGCGGGTGGCGGTCAGATCAGCGTGATTACGAAAAGCGGGACCAACGAGTGGCACGGATCCGCCTACGAATTCCTCCGAAACGACAAACTGAACGCGAACAACTTCTTCAACAACGTGAATAACGTAAAGCGACCGCCGCTGCGGTACAACGACTTTGGATACACCGTGGGCGGGCCTGTTTTTAAAAACAAGACGTTCTTCTTTTTTTCCGAGGAATTCCGCCGCGTCGTGAATTACAACGCCTCGAACGTCCAGATCCCGACGCTGGACGAGCGCCAGGGAACCTTCGCCAATCCGGTCTGCACAGCCCTGTCCGCCGACTTCAGCACCTGTACCGCGACCGGCGCCACCATCACGAATATCAGTCCACTCGCCCAGGCCTACATCAAAAACATCTTTTCGAAACTTCCCGCACCCACCAACGGCAACAACCTCTCGGTGCCGTTGCGCGGCGTGTTCAACGCCCGCCAGGAGATTATCCGGATCGACCACAACTTCGGCCCGAGGCTGGCTCTCAGCGGCCGATTCCTCCACGATGCCATTCCGACCATCGAGCCCGGCGGACTCTTCACCAATAACTTTTCGCCCGGCGTCGCCACGACGCAGACAAATTCCCCGGGCAGGAGCCTTGTGATTCGCGGCACCACATCCTTCTCGTCGGCGCTCTATAACGAAGCGGCCTGGGCATGGACCCGCGGCGGAATCTTCAGCAAGCCGACCGGTCTTGCCGCAAAAGCCAATTCTCCGGACATCAAGCCCAATCTCGTTTACCCCGGCAACACTGAGCGTGTTCCCACCATCGCGTTCACCGGTGGCCTGACGTCGGTATCCAGTTACGGCCCCTACAAAAACTTCAGCTATAACCATTCCATTTCCGACAACGTGACGAAAGTGGCCGGACGTCACACCTTGAAGTTCGGCGCGCAAATGTACATCTATCGGAAGAATGAGAATCAACTCGCCGACAATGCCGGCGGTTTCACCATCACGAACACGCCGCGGCCCGCCGCCAACGTCACCGCGCAGCAATCCTGGGCGTATTTTCTCCTGGGTTATGTTTCCACCTACTCGCAGGTCTCCCAGGACCTGACCGCCGACCTTCGATCCAAGTCCTACGAAGCGTACTTGCAGGACGACATCAAGGTCCGGAGCAATCTCACGGTGAACGTGGGCCTTCGGTATTCGAACTTCCGCCAGCCCACAGATGCGGGAGGTCTGCTGACCAACTTCATGCCTTCGCGTTTCGACCCGGCAAAAGCATTTCAGATGGACCCCGCGAACGGCAATCGCATCGCGAATACGGGAGACCCGTTCAATGGCGTAATCCAGGGCGGGAAGAACTCGCCGTTCGGCGACAAAGTGGCCCGGGAAAACAATCGCAACTTCGCGCCGCGTCTGGGCGTGGCCTGGGATCCGTTCGGGACAGGCACCACCTCCGTTCGGGCGGGCTATGGAGTCTTTTTCGATGCCACGCTCGTCGGCGCATTCGAAACGAACATCGGAACAAATCCAACGGCCGCGTTCACGAGCCTCTCGATTTCCAACACCCGGCTCGACAACCCCAGCGCCGGTTCACCCGTGGTCAGCCTTGCGCCGGCGAGCCTGCGCTTGTGGGACCCGAATTACAAAGACCCCTACGTACAGCAATGGAGTCTCGATATCCAACGGCAGTTCATGACCGACACCACGGTTTCCGCCGGCTACGTCGGAACCAAGGGAACGCACCTGATCGGAATCGCCGATATCAACCAGGTTGCTCCGGGAACGGCGGCCGCGGCGGGACTGGTTCCGGCCGGAGGTTACATCACGTCGGGCATCCGTCCGCGTCTGAACGTTTTTCGTCCTTATCGCGGCTACAACGCGATCAATGCGATCATGTCCGCCTTCAACTCGAACTACCATGCGCTCCAAACGAGCTTCACGAAACGCTTCAGCAAAGCCGGCAATGCCGGAGCCGCATACACGTGGTCGAAGAACCTGACGGACAACGGAAGCGATCGATCGAATGCGCCGCAAAACACGTACAACTGGCACGCCGAGTACGGCCGGGCATCTCTGGACCGGCGGCACGTATTGACGGCTTCCTATGTGTATCCGCTGCCCTTTTTGGAAAATGCGCGCGGACCGCTCAGACATGTCCTGGGCGGATGGGAACTTTCAGGCATCTTTACTTACAACAGCGGCCTTCCTCTCACCGTCACTTCGTCTCTCGGCAACGATCCCGGCGGGCTCGGCAGCGTCAATAATGCCGCGTCCGCGGCAGGCGTCCGGCCGGACATGATCGGCGATCCGAATTCCGGTTCCGATATCCGCACCATCAGCAAATGGTTCAACACCGCGGCGTTCGCCGAAGTGCCGGTGGGCGCCAACCGCCCGGGTAACGGCGGCAGAGGAATTCTCGACGCACCGGGTATCGTCCGGTGGGATTTTTCCGTGTTCAAACAGTTCCCGCTGAACGAACACATCCGCTTTCAGCTGCGCGGCGAAGCATTCAATATCCTGAATCATGCCAACTTCAACGCCCCAACAACGGCTTTGGGAAACGCGAACTTCGGCAGAATTCTCGGGGCGCGCGATCCGCGTCAAATTCAGATCGCAGCGAAACTGACTTTCTGACGCGGCGTGTCACAGAACATTTCGTACGCCTTCCACAAAGCTGGAAATCGTCGAAAGCACCAATTGGTCGTACATAACCTCAACCTAAGCCGGCGAGCCCATAACGCGTATGAGTTCAGAACTCATGACTCTCCACCTGAAAAGCCGCGAGGATTGGCGAACATGGCTGTCAAAGCACCACGCGTCGAGCCCGGGGATCTGGTTCGTCTTCCACAAAAGCCACACCGCACAGAAGTCAATCTCTTACGAGGATATGGTTCGAGAGGCGCTGTGCTTCGGCTGGATCGATAGTCTGATTAAACGCATCGATGACGATCGATACGCCTTGAAGGTGACGCCGAGACGACCTACAAGCAAATGGTCGAACCTGAATCGAAAACGGTGGGCTGAACTCCAGGCCGCCGGCTTGCTCGCCGAGGCCGGCGTTGCAGCGGCGCCGACGAACAATACCTATGCCGCAAAACCGGTTATCCCTGAATTGCCAAACTATATCGCCAAGGCCTTTCGAAAGAACACCAAGGCTTGGGCGTTCTTCCAGGAACTGGCGTCGACCCACCGTCGTTACTTCGTCGTCTGGATTCATACGGCGAAGCGTCCGGAGACACGCGAGAAGCGCATCCGCGAATCGATCCGTTTGCTCGCGGCTCGCAAGAAACTTGGACTCAAGTAGGAGCGGCACTCACAAAGGAAGGCGGCCGATGGATACTCGCAGACTGATTCGGCGTCACAATCGGCGTGACTATTCCCGTCTCAATCGTGAATAAAAGTATGAACAACACTAATCGCAATAAAAAAGCGTTGTCCCCGGAACAACGTGAAGAACTACTCGGCGCATTGAAATCCCGTTTTGAGAAAAACATGAGCCGCCATAAAGGTCTTGAATGGACCAAAGTGAAAGCAAAACTGGAGGCTGATACTGAAAAACTGTGGTCGCTCCGTGAAATGGAAAGAACTGGCGGTGAGCCGGATGTTGTGGGGCTGGATAAAAAGACGGGCGAATACACCTTTTATGATTGTTCAGTGGAAAGTCCTAAAGGCCGCAGAAGTATTTGTTACGACGGCGAAGCGCTGGCCTCAAGGAAAGAACATAAACCGGAAAATAACGCTATTGATATGGCTGCTGCGCTTGGCATTGAGCTTTTAACGGAAGAACAATATCGAGAGCTGCAAACACTTGGAGATTTCGATGCGAAAACGTCGAGCTGGGTGCAAACACCTTCTGATATTAGAAAACTCGGTGGCGCGATCTTTTGTGATCGCCGGTACGGCCACGTCTTCGTGTATCACAACGGTGCAGAATCTTACTATGCGGCTCGGGGGTTCCGGGGCTCGCTAAGGGTCTAAAGATTGCTTTGATCCCGCCTATTAATAAAGCAGGTATTTGCTTCGGATGCTCCGGAACGTTGAGCCGTTAGCCCGTCACAACGCTATCCGAACCAACGCGCTCAGTTGTACAATTGTCGCTTAGAGTGAGTTTATGGAGTTGGTGATCGATACCTCGGTGATCATCGCTGTCCTTACGAGTGAACCTGAACGTGCTGTGCTTGTGGAGCGAACGCGTGGCGTTGACCTCGTTGCACCGGCCTCAATCCATTGGGAAGTCGGGAACGCCTTTGCAGCTATGCTCAAGCGTCGACGGATAACGCTGGCGGAGATCGAACAAGCTCTGGATGCGTACGAGAAGATTCCTTTGCGGTTGTTGCCCGTGGAACTGAAGGCGGCTCTCAAATTGGCCGCAGAACACAATCTATACGCCTATGATGCTTACGTGATCTCATGCGCGAATAGTCAACGCTGTGAACTGTTGACGCTTGACCGTGGTCTGGCGCGGGCAGCGAGTGCGGCTGGGGTGAAACTCGCGGAGTTGGAGCAATGAAATGAAAGTCTATACGTATTCAGAAGCGCGGCAGCAATTAGCCACGGTTTTGGAACAAGCAGGCAGGGAAGGCGGCGTGCGCATACGGCGCAAGGATGGACAAGTGTTTTTGTTGCAGCCTGAGCGGAGGAAAACCTCTCCGCTTGATGTTCCAGTGTTGGGCCTAAAGCTGACTCGCAAAGAAATCGTTGAATTTGTGCATGCCGGCCGTAAGCCTGTTGGGCGGGCTAACAAGGGCTTGCAGCCGTCCGCTTCGCGCGCCAAGAGATCGGCTGGCTCAAAGGGAATCTCGCGCTCGCGGCGGCTGAAGCCCTGAGCCGCTTGCCCCTCGTCTCTGCTTGGAGCAAGTGTATGGCACATCCAAAGTGGTCACGGAACCATGTTTAATCCTCAGCACTCTTTTGACGAAGCATATGCTTTCGTGGACGCCTCAGGTGTGATGTTTCTCTCCAGCACGAATGAGCATATTCAGGCTCGACGCGGATGGACAAGAGACAGAGTGACGCCAACTATCGTTTTTGAAGGTGAACGAAACAGACACGGAAGTGCTTGTAAAGCCTGCTGGGCTGGGGATTTCTGGTTGACTGTAATGTAACCAGTCATGGATAGGGCACTGCGCCCAACCCCTCGACGCGGAGATCAAGGGAACGTCCGTTCAGAAAAAGTTTCCAAGTCATTAACCGGCGGTCAGCGCGGATACTTCAAAACACCTGGCGGCGGCAACTCGTTAGATGGTTGAGCGAGATCGATTCGCATCCAGTCTAAGGGAAGGCCTCGCTACCAAGATTAAACGTCTTTCCACAGTTCCGGCGCCTATTAATAAAGCAGGTATTTGCTTCGGATGCTCCGGAACGCGCCGAGTTCGCCTTCCCAGATCTGGCGCAACGCGCGTGCGTCGGATCCGCGAAGGAAGGAATCGAAGACTTTCTGATTGGCGAGGAGGCGATCGAGCTTGTCCGCTGCAAAATCCTTCGGGTAAAGCTTCAGCAGTTGTACGGCGACTTCCAATCCCGTGATAAGCGGTTCGAAAGGAGTCCGGTCCGTGATGATGATATTGACCCCGGCGCACTCCACGCCTTTGTGGGTACTCGCATTGGGCGTGAAGCGAACCGGTATGAATCGCACTCCCCTCAATCCCGCCGTGTTCAGTGTGGCGGCCAGTTGACGGGCGTCGATCCAGGGTGCGCCGATCACTTCGAACGGCGTGTCCGTGCCGCGTCCAACGGACACATTCGTCGTCTCGAGCAGGGCGATACCCGGATAAAGGATCGCCTCCGTAAGACTTCGCATGTTCGGCGACGGATTGATCCAGGTCAGGCCTGTTTCGTCGAACCACTCGTCACGGCGCCAATTCTCGACCCTGACCACCTGAAGGTCCGCGTTGATACCTCGCTCGCGATTGAAGAGTTGCGCCAGTTCTCCAACGGTCATGCCATGCCGGACCGGAATTGGATGATAGGCCGTGAAGGAAAGCTTGTCCCTGTCCGCAAGTGGTCCGTCGATATCGGCGCCGCCGATCGGGTTCACCCGATCCAGAACAACAAAGCTGATGTTGTTCCTGGCGGCCTCTTCCATTGCCAGACCCAGCGTTGAGATGTATGTGTAGAATCGCGCCCCGACATCCTGAATGTCGTAGACGAGCGTATCGATTCCTTTCAGCATGTCCGATGTTGGCTTTCGCGTTTCCCCGTAGAGGCTGTGAATCGGCAAGCCGGTCCTATCGTCAATTGAATCCGAAACCTTGTCGTCCGCAACGCCCCGTATTCCGTGCTCCGGTGAAAACAGCGAGACCAGCGTGACGCCGGGGGCCCCTTTCAACAGGTCGATCGTGCTGTGCCCGTCGCGGTCACGGCCGGTCTGATTTGTGATCAGACCGATGCGCCTCCCTTTCAACACAGAGAACCCATTCCGGGCCAGGGCGTCGACGCCGTTAAGAGCAGGCGGCATCGCGGAGCGAGGCGCAGCGCCGGGAACGTTGACCACGACCGGGGACTGTTTGGAGTATGGCGGCGCCACAATCGACGCGGCGACGATCGACGCGATGCGGCCGCGCAACGATGTGACGTCCGCGGGTTCTTTCGGATCGAGCCTCGGATGGACGCGGTTACTGAGGAACACCACAAAGGTTTCGCTGGCCGGGTCGATCCAAAGTGAGCCGCCGGTGAAACCCGTGTGACCAAAGCTGCCCAACGGAAACAGATCGCCGCGATTCGCCGAGTAGCTCGTGACAACATCCCATCCGATGCCGCGCGCGCTTCCGTCGCCGGCATTGCCGCCGGAAGGCCGCGCTTCGGTCATGCGCGTCACACCCATCGGGCTGAGCACTCGAGTTCCGCGGTACTCGCCACGGTTGAGTATCATCTGACAGTAGACGGCGAGATCGTCCGCGCTCGAAAACAGACCCGCATGGCCGGCAACACCTCCCAGAAGATAAGCGCGCGGATCGTGAACCTCCCCTCGCATCCAACGATCGTCCCGTTTTTCCGTCGGCGCGATCCGGGCGTGGAGACCGGCGGAGGGCTTGAAGCCGGTATCCTTCATCCCCAGCGGTCGAAAGATGTTTTCGGCCGCAAATTCGTCCACCGCCTTTCCGCTCACCCGTTTCACCAGTTCCGCCAGGACGATGTAGTTCACATCCGAGTAGATGAACCGGGAACCGGTTTCGGCGATCGGCGCAAGATTCCAGATGTTTTCGAATGCTTTCTCCGGCCCCTGTTCGTAGTCCTTGAGGTCATTGTCGGGCGTGAACCCGGAACGGTGGGTCAGCAGTTGCTCAACCGTAATGCCACGTTTCCCGGCAGCCGCGAATTCGGGAATGTATCGCGCAACCGGATCCCCCAGCCGGACCTGCCCGCGTTCGACCAGGACCATGACGGAAGTCGCCGTCGACACCACCTTCGTCAGAGAAGCCAGATCGAACACGGTGTCCACGGTCATGGGCTCGACCTGCGGCTCCAACGCCCGGTTTCCGTAAGCGCGGCGGAACACGATCTTGCCCTGGCGTCCAACCACGACAACGGCTCCGGGCAATTGCTTCCCGGCAATCTCCGCATGGACGGCCTCGTCAATATGCGACAACTGTTGTGAAGACATGCCCACAGACGACGGCGCCACGGTCTGCGCTCTCACACCCGGAACGCTGATGAGCACGATCGACAATACCGCAACAATGACATGAGATTTCTTCTTCATACTCGATTCCCAGACCTGCGACATGTTTCGCGAGATCAACAGCGCCGCCGCTCCCGCCACTGCGGTGAAACCCGCGGCCGCCGCCCACTCTTTGAACACAAGTTTGCCGATGCCGAACAATGACGCGTAAATCAGGACGCAACCCAGGGCCCAGTTCACAAACTGCATCGCGAGTCCCCCACTGACGTTTTCGACAGCGCCAACCTCGGCTGCAATGCTTGTCCATCCGGGGCCTTCAGGTTGGACGCGCCGATAGAAAGCGATCAGCTTCTCTCGAGGCTCCGGCGCCGTGAACATCGTCACGGCCAGCCAGGCGAGCGTCGTGATCCCCACGGTCACCAGCATGAGATAAGCGAAATCTCGAGGCTGATCGCTGTCCCACTTCAGATAAACCTGAAGGAAGAGCGAGACCACAGCCGCCACGACCATCGCGGAAACCTCGGACCATGCGTTGATTCGCCACCAGAACCACCTCAACAACAAGACCGTGCCGGTGCCGGCTCCGGTCACCAGGAGCAGTTTCCATGCGCCTCCGATCGAGCCTAGATTGAAGGTCACGACGAGCGAGATCGCCATCAACAGGACAGTAACGATTTGCGATGCGATCACGTAATGGCTCTCGCTGCCGCGTCGCACGGCAAAGCGCCGATAGAAATCGTTGATGATATAGGACGCGCCCCAGTTCAGTTGCGTGCCGATGGTCGACATGTACGCGGCCGCAAACGCGGCCAGCATGAAGCCGCGAAGATAAGGAGGGAAGATGTTCGGATCCATCAACGTCCGGATGTAACCGGACTCTTTATCCACCAGGTCCGGATAAAGGACCAGGGAAGCGAGCGCCGTCAGAATCCAGGGCCAGGGCCTCAATGCATAATGCGCAACGTTGAACCAGAGCGTGGCCAGCAGCCCGTGTCTCTCGTCCTTCGCTGAAAAGATGCGCTGGGCCACGTATCCGCCGCCACCGGGCTCGGCTCCCGGATACCAACTGGCCCACCAGTTCACGGAAAGGTAAACGAACAGCGTGAGCGTCGGCATCCAGATCGAATCCAACGCCGGAAAAAACGCAAGACGCGATCCCGGCTGGCCGGTCGCCGCGTCCAGCGCCACGATCCTGAGCTTGAGCGCGTCGATTCCACCCACCGCCCTGACAGCCAGAACGGCGAGCAGGATTACCATTCCCATTTTGAGAACGAACTGGAAAAGGTCGGTCACGAGAACGCCCCACAAACCGGAGAGCGTTGTATAGAACGCCGTGAAGATCAGCATTCCGATCAGCACGTACGTGGCGTTCAGCTCGCTCAATCCCAGCGTCACGAGAATCTTGATCATCGCCAGGTTGACCCAGCCGAGAATGATGCAGTTGATGGGCAGTCCCAGATAAAGGGCCCGAAAACCACGCAGAAAAGCGGCAGGCTTTCCCGAGTAGCGCAGTTCCGCAAACTCCACATCCGTCATGACGCCCGCCCTCCGCCACAACCGCGCATAGAGGAAAACCGTCATCATCCCGCTCATGACGAAATTCCACCACAGCCAGTTTCCGGCGATTCCGTTCCGGGCGACGAATCCGGTGACCGCCAGCGGCGTGTCGGCTGCGAACGTCGTCGCCACCATGGACGTGCCGGCCAACCACCACGGCACATCGCGGCCGGAAAGAAAGAACTCGCTGGTGCTTCCGCGGGCCCGTCTCGAGTAGTAGATGGCGATTCCGAGATTGAACAGGAAGTACGCGGCAATGACAAGCCAGTCCAGAATTGTCAGCGTCACCTGGTTCGTTTCACCTCAAGGCCGTGGCCACGCGGATACAACGCGGAAAGAGATATCGGGAGCCTGCCTGTAATATCAATCGCCCCAAGCAATGCCCTCGCTGCCGCACGCTGACTGACAGGATAAGGGCTGTAAGCCGCGACGTAGGCGGATACTCCCGGCATCGCCGTCAGCAGATATGGATTACCGAACGAAATCACGAGCGCCGGCGTTCGCAATTTGCGGATTCCTTCCGCAAGCCGCACACCCGCCGGAGGCAACGCAACGGTACCCTTGCTGCTTTCGGTCTGCACCGATATGCAATAGAGCACAGTGCCGGACACACCTTCGTTCAACCGGTCGAGAACGCGTTCCAGGTCCCGGCCGGTCGAGCGATTGTCGATGGCCATCGATTCGACTTCAAGTCCGGCCTGCTGGAGTTCGGCGATGAAAGGCTGGGTAATCGCGCGATTCTCGTCGTCTGTGAAGGTGATGGTCAGAACCTGTTTCGTTGCAAGCGGCACCAGTTTCTGCTCGTCGCGTACCAGGGTCATCGAGCGGTCGGCGATTTCCTGCGCAATGGCATTCGATTCATTCCCGGAGACAACAATGTCGACTTCATTCGGGTCGACGGTGCGTCTTTCGTGCAAACCGAGAGCCGCCTTCGCTCGAAGAACACGCTCGACCGACGTGTTGATGCGAGCCTCCGGAATTTCGCCCCGCGCGACGGCCTGTTTGATGCTCCGAATCACGCCATCGACATCGGGTGTCTTCAGGATCATGTCCGCTCCGGCCTTCAGCGCCAGCACGGCCGCTGTCCCGGCGTCATAGCGGGCAGCGACTCCGGCCATTTCCATCGCGTCGGTCACAACCAGCCCCTTGAAGGCCAGTTCATTGCGCAACAGACCGGTCAGGATCCTCGTGGATAATGTCGCGGGAAGCGTCACTCGCGAGTTGTCGCCTTCAGTGAACGAACGTAATGGGGCCGCAAGGTCCGGTTCGAGTTGTGGCAACGCGATGTGGGCCGTCATGATCGCGCCGACGCGGCTCGCAATGGCGGCACGGAAGGGC
>JAHFTY010000197.1 GCA_023265365.1 Acidobacteriota bacterium | reverse complement strand
CGAGTGAAGGATCGGAAGGCGATCGACCGGATGTTGAATCTCGACGCTGAAGGACTTTATGAAGTGGTCCAGAGGGAACGGATCTCGATGTGCGGTTTCGGACCGGCCACGTCGACGATTCTCGCGGCGAAACAGTTGGGCGCGTCGAATGCCGCGCTCGTCAAATACGCGACCTCAGGGGACGTGTCCGGGGACTTCGATCACGTGGTGGGGTACGCGGGCATCACTTTCTCTTAGCTGCAATCTCTTCTTTCATTTTTCCGGCGATGGCACGCGCGTAGTTCACCAGCCGCTGATCGGCTTGAATTTTTTCCAAAATAGGGATCAGGCGCTCCGGATCCGCGATTCGATTGCTCTTCAGTTCGTTTCCGATCAGCTCGAGCTTCTTGGGTATGCCCAGCTTGTCGAACTGAAGCATCGTGTCGACCTCGAACGCGATGGTCTCCTCATTGATGACGCCGTCGAAAAAATTGCCCAGGGTGATGACTTCCGGCCGGACTGAATAGTTGTACGTTGCATCGCGATTGCCCGACGGCAGTTCCATGGTCAGACGCTTCTTGCCGAGGTCGGCGACTTTGCGGTTGGACTCATAGCTGTCCGCCTGCTCGAGGTTGTCGGTGGCGGCGACCGCCGCCAGAAAGCGCTCTTTCGCGCTGGGCGACAGCGCAATATCGGTCTTGATGGCTTCCGCGCCGCGGCGCTTGAACCGGACCAGGCCCCTGCCTGCTGAATTCAATTCCACACACTGCGATTCGTAGGGTCCCCGGGACATTTCTTTGCAATAAGTGAGCTTGTTGAAGGTGTCCGATTGAACCAGAAGCAGCAAGACTCCGAAAACAAGTTTCATAGCGATACCGCGGTTTTGGTTTTGAATCGATGGGAGTGCGCATGGCAGATGGCCACAGCGAGAGCGTCGGATGCATCGTAAGGCTCAGGCAAAGTCTGCAGTTTCAGAAGGGCGCGCACCATCTGCTGAACTTGAGGCTTTTCGGCGCGCCCGTAGCCGGTGACCGCGCATTTCACTTCGAGGGGCGAATATTCAAAGACCGGAAGATTGGCTTCCGCCGCCGCAAACATGGAAACGCCGCGAACGTGCCCCAGTTTGAGCGCGGACTGGACATTCGTGGAGTAGAAGACGTTTTCAAAGGCGGCGGCGTCGGGTTGAAGGTCGCGGATGATCCCGGCGATCCCCGCATGAATGAATTTCAATCGCGTTGAAAGGGAGTCCGCCGGTTTGAGCCGAATCGCGCCGCACTGGACCAAAACGCAGTCGGCGGCATCGGCGTCGATGACGCCGTAACCGGTGACGCGGGAACCGCAGTCGATACCGAGGACTCTCATGATTTCGGAGTTTGGAGTTCGAATTTCGGACTTTGCCGCCGGATTTGGAGCGCCGCCGGCAAATCGGCGTTCCGAAACCCGAAATCCGAAATCACGAGATCGCTTCCGCCATTTCGGACTCTTCCATGTCGAAATTGGCGTAGACATGCTGAACGTCGTCGTGATCGTCGAGGGCTTCCATCAGCTTGAGGACTTGCTGCGCGTTCTTGCCTTCGACTTTGACGGTATTTGTCGGAATCATCGAGATTTCGGCTGACGTGGGTTCGATCCCTTTCGCCTTCAGGGCTTCGACAACGGCATCCATGGCGTTCGGGGCGGTATAGATTTCGTAATTATTGCCGTGCGACTGAAAGTCGTCAGCGCCATTGTCGAGCGCGAGCGACATGATCGTGTCTTCGTCCACACTCGAGTTTTCGATGCTGATGTAGCCCTTCTTGCTGAACATCCAGGACACGCTGCCGGCTTCACCCATGTTCCCGCCGTTTTTCGAGAACACGTGGCGGATTTCGCTGACGGTCCGGTTCCGGTTATCGGTGACGGTTTCGACGATCAGCGCGACGCCACCGGGACCGTAGCCCTCGTACATGATCTCTTCGATGATCCCGCCTTCAAGTTCGCCCGTGCCCTTCATGACCGCGCGCTTCACGTTGTCGGCGGGCATGTTGACCGCCTTCGCGTCGCTGATGGCCTTGCGGAGCCGCGGATTCCCTTCCGGGTCGCCGCCGCCGATGCGGGCCGCGATCGTGATTTCCTTGATCAGCTTGGTGAAGGCTCGCCCACGTTTTGCGTCGATGGCGCCCTTCTTGTGTTTGATACTGTGCCACTTTGAATGGCCGGACATAGGCCTCTCCTTAACTCATCCAGATTGGCGTTCAGTTTAGCAAACCGTCCCCTTTCAGGGCTTCTTTTTCTTGGGATCCGGCGTGGCTTTGGGATTCAGCGCGGGAGCTTTTTTATTCGCCGGAACGGCCACGCCGGTCGACTTCCCGTTCTCATCAACGACGTCGCCGAAGGAGAGTTTCACATCCGCTTCGAATCTCTTGTACCGGTCGTATTTGACGATTTCGCGCATACGGACCGGTCCGCTCGAAAACTGCAGCGTATCGACGGCCCGGGTATAGGTCGGGAACCAGTACCTGCCGTCGATCTGCTCCCTGTATGTTTCGAACTTCGGGAAAAGGTTTTCGCCGCCCTTGCCGCCGCGAAGGTCGGGTACGGCCTTTCCGTAGGTCTTCACGATTTGAAGATCCTGATCGTCCACCCAGATCTTCCCTTCGAAGTATCGTTGGCCCTTTTCGATTTTCCTGGGACCGACGTCGAAAACGTAGCAGTCGATTTCGTCGACCTTTTCCTTGCCGGCGTACTTCAGGTTGTATTTCTGAATGTCGTCCGATGTCAGAACGAAGGGTTGGATTTCCCGGAGATCCTGCAGGTCTTCGGCGGTCATGCCAATCCGCTTCAGCGTCACCTGTGGCGCAAAGACGACCTTTTCCGTCCGCTTGCCGGCTCCATCGAAGATGATGTCGCTGACCATGTTGTACTCGCCTGTGACGCGATCGCTGCCGTCCAGTTCCTGGACTTTCACGTCCTGCCGGTAGGTGTACGCGGAACGCGCGATCGCGAAGAGTTTCTCCTTTTCGGAGAACTTCCGGATGATCTCTTCGACCGGTATTGGCGGCTGTTCGGGAGTCTGGGCGAGCCCGGCGGCGGCGCCCCAAACGAAAAGAAGGGTGAAAAGGCTGAGTTTTTTGAGCGGCATAGTGATTCCGATTATATTCCAGCGGTTGATTTGCAGTCTGCAATCAACTTACCTTTAGAGTCTCACCACAGGGAAAGGTAAGCGGGAATGAATAAAGACGAATTGTTGGACAGGATCCAGTCGCATCGGGCCAGAATCGGCATCATTGGACTGGGATACGTCGGATTGCCGCTGGTCCTTCGTTTCGGTGAAGAACATTTTTCGATTCTCGGGTTTGACGTCGACATCGAAAAAGTCCGCAAACTCAACGCCGGCCAGTCCTATATCCGCCACATCGACGCCGGCCGCCTCCAGAATCTCCGCAACGAGAAACAGTTTGAGGCCACCACGGATTTCAGCCGCCTCGCGGAAGCGGATGCGATCATCATCTGTGTCCCGACACCCCTGACGGCGAAGAAGGATCCGGATCTCCAGTTCATCGAAAAGACAGCCGAATCGATTCAGAAGACTCTTCGAAAGGGCCAACTGATCTCCCTCGAAAGCACAACGTACCCGGGCACGACCGACGAGCTTCTTCTCGAAAGGTTCAAAAGCACCGGCCTCCGGGTGGGGGAGGATTACTTTCTGATCTTCTCTCCCGAACGCGAGGATCCGGGAAACGAAAAATACTCAACCCGAACGATTCCCAAAGTCGTTGGCGGCACCACTCCGGCCTGTCTCGAACTGGGCAAGGCGCTTTACAGCCAGGTGATCGATCGCGTGATTCCCGTCTCGTCGACCCGTGCCGCCGAGCTGGTAAAACTGCTCGAAAACATCTATCGATCGGTGAACATCGCACTGGTGAACGAGCTCAAACTGCTGTCCGAAAGAATGAACATCGACGTCTGGGAAGTCATTGACGCCGCCAGCAGCAAGCCTTTCGGCTACACCGCGTTCTACCCCGGCCCCGGCCTGGGCGGGCACTGCATCCCGATCGATCCGTTTTACCTGTCATGGAAAGCAAAGGAATACGATTTCTCCACGCGCTTCATCCAGCTGGCCGGAGAAATCAACACCGCCATGCCGCATCACGTGGTGGAACGCATCGGTGACGCTCTCAATAACCGTTCGAAATCGATTCGCGGGTCCAGGATCATCCTGCTGGGTGTCGCTTATAAAAGAGACGTCGACGACGTTCGCGAATCGCCGGCGCTCGAGATCATGGAGTTGCTTCAGGGTCGGGGAGCCATCCTCTCCTACAACGACCCTTACATCCCGAAACTCCACAAAATGCGGGCTCATGACTTTTCCGATATGTCGTCCGTCCAACTCACGGAAGAATGTCTGATGTCGCATGACGTTGCTCTGATCACCACCGACCACACCACGTTCGACTACCAGTTCATTGTCGATCACTCGAACCTGGTCGTCGATACACGCAATGCGACCAGAAAGATCACCTCAGGCCGGGACAAAATCGTCCGGGCCTAAACGTGCTAGCATCCACCATTATGAAAACAGCCATTTTTCTTCTGGTTCTGCTTTTGAGTCCACAGATCCCCAAGAACGATCCCAACGGCATCTGGGAAGCCGACACGGGCACGGCCTACCGCTTCCAACTGAATGGAACGGATCTCAAGGTCCAGCTTGTCGAAGGTTCAAATCCCAAGTACCTCAAGTACGAGGTCGCTCTAAAGAACTCTCCCGACGAAGTCAACACGTACAAAGGCTCCGGCTTTTTCCTTGCGAAAACCAGTTCCGGAAAGGAATGCAGGTTCGAAACCGAATGGCAGATCCTTATCGTCTCTCCCGATCAACTCTACGGCAAAGGCACCAGCATCACGTTCGACTCCAATACGTGCGAAGTGAAGGAAAAAGGCGAGCTCATTCTGAACTTCAAAAAACGGAAGTGAACGTTTAATATTTACTCACCGTGAGTTGTCTTAACTCATTCTAAAATAACGCCTTAGCCCCTATTCGCTATTGCATTTCAAAACTCGTTGTGGCTGGGTAAGGTCGATGGCCGGACAGAAGTAGGAAAGCGCGTTCCGTGCGTGGGCCGGCCTGAAGCCGGCTCTACTTCCTGTCCCATTCCCGGAGGGCGATTTCCTGAATGGTCTTCGTCAGCTTCTGTTCGATTCTCTCCAGCTTCACGTACATCCGGTAGACGACGAAAAACAGGAAAACCAGACCCATGCCGAAGAACGTGCCGAGGCCGGCGCGGCCGCTGCCGAAGCGTTCGATGAGAACGTCGACGATCGGCGGGTACAGGGAAAGCAGGACAATGGCCGCCCATGTGGCCGTCCAAAAGACAAACATCTGGAGCGACTCGCGCCGGCCGCGAAAGTCGACGTAGCTTTTGGAAATAGCAATGGCGGCGAGGAGGAGCGAGAAGATTTTGACCGCGTAGAGAACCATGGTCAGACGCGCCGCATCAGTCGCATCAACAAGCCGAGAATGATATTGATTCCGTTCAGAAAGTGCTGGCCCTTGGCTTGAGAGTAACGCGTGTACACGGCTTTCACGGGAATGGATTTATACCGTAGGTTCTTCCGATACACTTCGCCGATGATTTCGGAACAGACCTCATATCCGGCGGATCTCAAGTCAAACGCATCGAGAGCGGAGCGGGAAAACACCTTGAAGCCGGACTGGGAGTCCGAAACGATCTTGCGATACACGACGTAGGTGATGGCATTCAGCAGAAGGTTGGCCGCAATCCGAGTGGCGGGCATTCCTTCCGGATCCATGAGGCGGCTGCCGATGACGACGTCGTATGGACCATCGAGCAGCGCTTCAACCAGGCTTTGAATCTCGGCGGGGTCGTGCTGGCCGTCCGAATCGATGGTGACAATGATGTCCGCATCCAGTTTTCGCGCGGCCTCGAGACCCGTCAGCGTCGCCGCGCCCGCACCGAGATTCGTGAGATGCCGGACCACGCAGGCGCCCTGCTGCCGTGCGATCTGGGCGGTGGCGTCCGAGGAACCGTCGTCGACGACGATGGTCACCACCGACATGGCCCTGATTTTTTTGGGAATGTTCGCGATGACGGCGCCGATAACTTGAGCTTCATTGTGGGCCGGCATGACTACCGCGATCGTCTTCGGATCACGCATCGTGTGACGATTCTAACATGCGAGCGATATAATGGTCGCTCTTGAAAGGGAGCCCTATTGAAACAAATCCTCATCCGGCGAGGTTCTCCGGTCGTCGTTGACGTACCGGTTCCGCAACTCACCGACAATTCGGTTCTCGTCGAAGTTCGTTGTTCCCTGATCAGCACCGGCACCGAAATCGCGGGTATCGCGGCATCTCCCCGATCCGTCATTCGCGAAGCCATCGACGATCCGGCGAAGGTGGCTCGAGGGCTCAGGATGATTCGGGAAAGCGGGCTGCATCGCACGATGGCGCTCGTGAACACGGAAATCGAAGGCGGCGTTCCGACCGGATATGCCTGCGCGGGAGTCGTCGTTGGTTGCGGGAAAAACGTACGAGGATTTGCTGCCGGCGACCGTGTGGCGTGTGCAGGCGCGGGCAAGGCGAATCATGCGGAAGTCGTGGCCGTTCCCCAGAATCTCGTCGTCCGCATTCCGGACGGCTGCGATTTCGAATCCGCCGCCTCCGCAACCCTCGGAGCGATCGCCATTCAGGGCGTCCGCCGGGCCGACGTAAGGCTCGGAGAGCTTGTCGCCGTCATTGGTCTTGGATTGATCGGCCAAATCACCGTCCAACTCCTTCGCGCCGCGGGTTGCCGCGTGATCGGCAGCGACGTCGATGACGACCGGATTCACCGGGCCGCAGAGTTCGGAATGAAGGCCGGCGTCAACCCTTCGGCAACCGATCCCGTTCGGGCCGTCATGGAATTCACGGGCGGGATGGGCGCCGATGCCGTCATCATCACCGCATCAACGGATTCCGCTCCTCTGATTCAGCAAGCGATGCAGATGGTACGCCGCAAAGGCCGCGTCGTGATCGTCGGCGCCGTGCCGCTCGAATTGGATCGCGCTCCTTTCTATGAGAAGGAAGCGGATCTCCTGATCTCCTGTTCGTACGGCCCCGGCCGTTACGATGCCGAGTACGAAGACCGCGGTCTCGACTATCCGTACGCTTACGTGCGCTGGACGGAGAATCGCAACATGGGCGAATACCTCCGTCTGATCGGCGAGAAGCAGATCGATTTTCGCAGCCTTGTCGAGAAAAGCTGGCCTATCGCCCAGGCTCAGGAAGCGTACCAGGACCTCAAGGAACACAAACGTATCGCCGTGCTGCTCACCATGCCGGAAGGATCCACCGGCGACAAGCTCCGCTCGAGAATCGATTTGAAAACGCTCTCCACGCCGATACCGGGACAGATCCGCGTCGGAATCATCGGGGCCGGCAGCTTCGTCCGTTCCGTTCATCTGCCCAACCTGAAGCAGTTACCGAATCAGTATCTGGTCAGCGCGATCGCCGGCAGAAACGGCGCGGCCGCGACGAACGTCGCGAAGCAGTATGGCGCCCGATATGCGGCCACCAATATCGACGAAGTGCTGAATGATCCCGCCATCGATCTTGTGATGATTGCCAGCCGCCACGACATGCATGCGGCCCACGCCATCCAGGCGGCAAAGAGCGGCAAGGCGGTTTTTCTGGAAAAGCCCGCGGCCCTCAGCTTAACGGAGCTCGAAGAACTCATCGACGCGGTAAGACGGGCCGGTGTCCCCTTCCTGGTGGGGTTCAATCGCCGGTTCTCACCGATGATGCGCAGTGTCAAAACGCTTCTGAATCAGCGCACCAATCCGGTGGTCGTGACCTATCGCATGAATGCCGGACCGCTTCCGATGGATTCGTGGATTCAAGGGCCGGAAGGCGGGGGGCGAATTCTCGGCGAAGCCTGTCACATCTTCGACCTGTTCAACTATCTCATCGGCGCGGCTCCCGTTGACGTTCATGCCATGGCGTTGCATTCCAGCACGCCACATATCGCGCGGACGGACAATTTCACGGCCACCATTAGATACGCCGACGGTTCGCTCTGTACGCTGGTCTATACCTCGCTTGGATCGACGGATCTCCCGAAGGAGTTCATGGAAGTCTTCTTCGAGGGAAGGTCGATGGTGATGGACGACTACAAAAAACTGTCGTTCTTCGGAATCTCGGGAAAACCGATTTCGAAATCGCTCCAGGACAAAGGCCACGCCGATGAACTTCGCGCGTTCGCGGATTACCTGCAGGGACGAGCCGCTGCCCCGATGACGCTGGACGAAATAGAATCGGCCACACGAATCTCTCTCATCGTTGACGAATATGTGCGGGATAGTCGGAGTCTTTAATCACGGCCGGGCCGAGCGGATTTCCGGGCAGAAGCCCGAGTCGATGCGCGATTCCATGTCGCATCGCGGCCCCGACGACTGCGGAATCTGGATGAACGCCGACAAATCGGTGGGCCTCGCCCACCGCCGCCTGTCGATTATCGATCTGTCTGAAC
>JAHFTY010000058.1 GCA_023265365.1 Acidobacteriota bacterium | reverse complement strand
GTATCGGGAAACACGGACCGGATAGGCATGTTCCAGCGCTTCGACCGGCGTGTTCATGGAATTCGTCATGTGCGTGTGAATGCCCGAGATTCCGTTCATGGTCGGCCGCGCGCCCATGCCGCCGGAGACGGTTTCGTAATAGGCGACGGGCTGGTTCGTTCGAGGGTCGACGCCGCCAAACGTGAAGTTGTTCATCGTGCCCTGGCTCGCCGCCGGAATCACGCGAGGCATGGCTTTGGCGAGGCATTTATAGAGGACGTCCACAATGCGAGTCGAGGTTTCGACGTTGCCGCCGCATACGGCGGCCGGCGGATTCGCATTCACGATGGAGCCTGCGGGAGCGATGATTTCCAGAGGCCGCATGCCGCCGGCGTTGGATGGAATCGTGACGCCGACGAGAGTTCGGAAAACGTAGAACACCACCGATGCCGTGATCGCAAAGACAGCGTTGACGCTTCCGCCGACCTGCGGATCCGAGCCCGTGAAATCGATCGTTGCGCGGTCTTTGCGGATGCGAACCTTGACGCGGATCGCCACCGGCACATCCGTGATTCCGTCGTTGTCCAGGAAATCCTCCGCTTCGTACGTGCCGTCCGGGATCATGGAGATCGCATGCCGTGTCATGCGCTCGCTGTAGTTGAGAATTTCGGTGATGTACCGGCTCACCTCTCCCCATCCATACTTCTCCACAATGTCCATCAGCCGGCGCTCACCGGTTCGATTCGCGCCGAACATGGCGGCCAGGTCGCCTTCCCGTTCGGCCGGCGTCCGGACGTTGTAGAGGACAAGGTCCCAGACGTCCGCGTTGATCGTTCCACCGGACATCAGCTTGACCGGCGGAATGCGCAGGCCTTCCTGATAAATCTCCTCGGCGAGGGGCATCGAACCGGGCGACATTCCGCCGACGTCCGAGTGGTGCGCGCGGTTCGCCACGTAAAAGAGCAGTTTCTTTTTGCGGAACACGCCGGAAACGATGGTGATGTCCGGAAGGTGCGTTCCGCCGGCATAGGGATCGTTAAGAATGATCATGTCGCCCGGCTCGATGGTCTGGCGGTCGATGGCTGCCCTGACCGAAAGCGGCATCGAGCCCAGGTGCACGGGCATGTGGTCGCCTTGCGCCACCATGTTGCCGTCGCAGTCGAATACGGCGCAGGAGTAATCACGCCGCTCCTTGATGTTGGGCGAAAAAGCGGTGCGCTTCAGCGTCGCGCCCATCTCCTCGGCAATCGCGTGGAAGAGGCTCTTGAAAATCTCCAGTCGAACCGGATCCGTCTTCATCAGGCCTCCAGCAACAGGTTCAAAAAGGCGTCCACCCTGCATACAAAACCCGGCGGCACAAGCGTTGTCGAGCTGTATTCGCCGACGATCGCCGGACCTTTGATTTCGTGACCGCGCATCAGGGTGGCCCGATCGTAAATGGCCGTTTTGATTTTCTTGCCGCTGACCCAGACGGGGCGGGCGTCGACGGCGTGCGGCTTTCCCCGTGTCTTGGGGGCTTTGACGAATTGAGGTTTATTCGTGCGTCCCAGGAATGTCGAACGGACGTTCACCACCTCGACGGCCTTCGTTGGACTGGCATAACCGTATCTCCGCTCGTGAGTCTTGTGGAAGTCTTCAACGAAGCGCGGACCGTGTGGAATCGTCAACTCGTACGACTGTCCGCGGTATCGAAGATCGACGAAGTCCAGAATCCGGATATCCCCGGGCTTGAACCCTTCCGACTTCAGCTCTCTCTCCCCCAGCCCGTGCAACTCCGCCAAAACAACGTTGAGTTTCTTGTTCGCCGCCGCCGCGTCGAGCAGCAAGGTGCGCGAATAGTCCTTGCGTGCATCCGCCAGAAGCAGGCCCAGCGCGGAAAGCGCGCCCGGAAACCGGGGCACGACAACGCGCGGAATGCCGAGACCCTCCGCCAGGCTCGCGGCGTGGAGGCCGCCGGCGCCGCCGAAGCAGAAGAGGGTGAAGTCGTGGGGGTCGTAGCCGCGCTCGACGGAAATCAATCGAATCGCCTGTTCCATGTTGTTATTCACAACGTCGATGACGCCCTGCGCGAGACGTTCCCGGTTCTTCCATTTCCTCGTCCAGTCGAGTTTTCGCAGTGCGGGCTCGATACGTTCGACCGCGAGAGGCATGGCGCCCCCGAGGAAGAACTTCGGCAGGAGCCGTCCGAGCAGAACGTTCGCGTCGGTGACCGTGAGCCGGCCGCCCTTGCCGTAACAGATCGGGCCCGGCGCGGCGCCCGCGCTTTCCGGGCCGACACGGAGAGCGCCGCCCGGGTCCAGGTAGGCGATCGAGCCGCCGCCGGCGCCGACGGTGTGAATGTCCATCATCGGAACACCCACCGGCATGCCGTCGACCTGCGCCTCGTGGGTCACCTTGATGTCCCCTTCACAAAGCGCAACATCCGTGGACGTCCCGCCCATATCGAACGTGATGATGTTTTCGTAGCCACACACGGTCGCCACATGGAACGCGCCCACCACTCCGCCGGCGGGTCCCGACAAAAGCGTCCGCACCGGCGCCGCCGCCGCCGTGTTTGCGTTGACGGCGCCGCCGTTGGACTGCATGACGCGCAGTTGAGACCCGGCCAGCCGCTTCTGCAGGCGGTGCAGATACCGGCTCATCAGCGGTGCGAGATAGGCGTTGATGACCGTGGTGGAGGTGCGTTCGTACTCGCGATACTCCGGCATGACGTCCGAAGAAAGCGACACCGGAATGCCGAGACCATGGAGTTCATGGCCGATGATGTTCTCGTACTCCGGATTCGCGAACGAAAACAGGAGGGAGACGGCAACCGATTCGACACGCTCATTCTTCAACCGGGCAATCAACGTTCGCAGGTGGACGATATCGAGAGGCTTTTCGACCGAGCCGTCGTAAAGCACACGCTCCCGCACGCCAAGCCGCAAACCGTCCGTCACGAGAGGGTCCGGACGCGTCACGAAAATGTTGTACAACTCGCGGCGGGTCTGCCGGCCGATGACCAGCACGTCTTCGAAGCCTTCCGTCGTCAGCAGCGCGGTCTTCGCGCCTTTCCGCTCGAGCAGCGCGTTGGTGGCAACCGTTGAACCGTGGATCACCTCGGGCGCGTGCGAACGCAGGCGCGACATTCCCTTCATGATCGCTTCTTCGGGAAATTGCGGCGTCGAGAGTTCCTTGAACATCTCGATCCTGCCGTCGCGAACGGCGACGAAGTCGGTAAAGGTCCCGCCGGTATCGATTCCAATTCGAAGGTTCGCCATATTCAGAAGTAAAGCTTTGCCACGTCCTGCACGTGCGCAGCGGTGATTGTCTCGAAGTCCTGAAGCATGTAGTCCGGAACGCGCTGCCAGAGAATACTCTGAACGTCCGGAAGAATGCGGTCCAGATGGTGAATCGCAACTTCCCGGGCCCATGCCAGATCCGGCTCCGGCAGCGGCGAAGCGGCAAGGGACTGGATCCATTCCTGAACTTTGGCACGAACCTCCGGAGTTGCTTCGATGTCGAGCGTCGCGCCCAGTGTGACGTCGATCTTCAGGGCGGCACGATGCCACCATCCCGCTTCCATCAACCGCCGGTCGATCGCCGCCTTCAGGACGATGAGGGCGGGTACGTCGATGTTCGCGATTCTCCCCAGCGGGGCGATGACCGCCGCGTCGCGTTCATTGGACTTGAAAACGGACCAGAGTGCGCGCTGCCTGTCGAGCCCGTCCCTGGGCGCGAGTACAAGAATTCGATCCGCACGGTACTTTTGAAATTCCCTGACGACGTTTCCATCCATCCCGGCGGTGAACTTCCATAACGTTCCATTCGGGCCGGTCCGGCGATCGCCTTCGGGAACGCCGGACACCTCGGCGCCGGAAAGGAAAACCGCGTACTCGCTGCTGGCGGCGGCCCAGACGCCGGACTGAAGTTTTTCGGGAGTCGAGTGCGTTTTCTCCGGATGGATATGCGAAGGGAAGGCAGCCGCTGAAACGGGGCTCAACGGAACGTCGGCCCAGCCCGGCGTGTCGGATCGCGATACCGCGGCAGACGGACTCAGACTTTCAACCTCGACCGTATTCTGTTTCGGTTTCGGCGGCCAGGACACGATCACACGATTCATGATCAAAAGGTCGCGGGCCGCGGCGCGCATATCGTCGGCCGTGAAAGACCGGACCCATTGCAGACCTTCCTGCCGCCGGCCTTCAAGGCCCAGGCTCGCGAACCACTCGACGGCAGACCGGCCGTTGAGAAACCCGGTGGCATCGCGCCGCGCCGATTCAAGGTCGTCAACACGAGCCCTGGCGAATTGCAGCCGGTTGATTTCCTGAAGAAGGTTCTCCTCCAGCGACTCCGCAAACTTTCCCGCGGGCACGGGAAGCTGAAGGCGCCAGTAGTAGGGGTCGAGCGTCGGCGTGATCGTGGTCGCCGGCGGGCCGGGAACGGTTCGGCGGATGAGCCGGTCGAGCATGAGCGCGGAAAACCAACCGCGATAGAAAACACCCGGAACCGGCGCCGCGAAAATGACGGCGCCGGCGGGATCGCCGGACACCACACGGAACGTGCGTTCGGCGTTGGCGAGGCGGCTCACGAATTCCGGAATCTTTCGCGACGTTCGGACCGTTAATTCCTGAACGCGCTGCCGCACCTCGCCGGGAACCGGCGAACTCATCAGCACGAAGGCGCGATCGGTTCCGTAGTTCTCGTTGAAAAACCGGATCAGATCTTCCGCCGTCGCCTGTTCGAGGTCCGATGCCCAGCCGGCGGAAGGATGGTGGTACGGATGCGATCCGAGCAGCGCGATGCGGATTTCGTCTTCGATCCGGCGGGGCGCGGCGGATTCCAGAGCCGCGAGACGCGCGCGCTCCAGAAGATCGGGTTGTTGGCCGGGTGTAACGCCGAAATAAGCCGCGACCTGATCGAGGAGCATCGGCTTCGCCCACAGCGGAACGGAGATGCGCATGCCGGTGCGATCCAGTTCGTCGAAAAATTCCACTTCTCCTCCGGCAGCGTATGCCGCGAGAGAGAGGGATCGGGATGCGGAAGTGGACGCGAGATAACGGCTGATGACCGACGCCAATCCGCTGAGGCCCCGGGTCTCATTCCGGATGCCGGCCTGATATCCGATCGCCATTTCAAAGCGTCCGCCGGAGGGGGGTAAATCCGAGAAAAGCACGAGGCTCAAGAAGGCGCAGATAGGCAGAAACACGCGTTGAGCCTAACGTCTGCGCTGTAGTGTTTTCAAGGACGATTGTGTTATGTTGCAAATCTTTGACACATCCACTTAGGAGTCATCCGTGAACGTCTACGAAGGCAAAAACATCCGTAATGTCGGCGTCGTTGGACATGGCGGAAGCGGCAAAACTTCACTTATATCTGCAATCCTGTTTGACAGCGGCGCGACCAACCGGCTGGGCCGCGTCGAAGACGGAAACACCCCGACCGATTACGACGAAGACGAGATTGAACGCAAAATCACAATCTCCGCAAAACTCGCGTTCGCCGAGTGGAACAAAAACAAGGTCAACATCCTCGACACGCCGGGCTTCGGCAACTTCATCCAGGAAGCGCGCGGCGCCCTTCGCGTGGCCGATGCCGCTCTCGTCGTTGTGGACGCGGTGGCGGGCGTCATGGTTCATACCGAAAAAGTCTGGTCTTATGCGGATGAGTTCGCTCTGCCGCGCATGGTGGTGGTCAACCGGATGGACAAGGACACCGCGAGTTTCGAACGGTCTCTCGAATCCATCCAGCAGATGCTCGGCCGCCTGTGCGTTCCCATTCAGATTCCGGCCGGCGAAGAAAAAGGCTTCAAGGGCGTGGTGGACCTCATCACGAACAGGACATACACCTATGCCGGCGACGGCACCGCGAAATTCACGGAATCCGATATTCCGGCCGCCCTTGCCGGACGCGCGCAGGAGTACCGGGAAAAGCTGGTGGAAGCCGTCGCCGAAAGCGACGAAGCTCTCATGGAAAAGTTCTTCGAGAGCGGCACGCTTTCGGACGAAGAACTGATCGGCGGCCTCAGGAAACAAGTCAGCGACGGCAAAATCTATCCGGTGTTGTACACCTCGGGCACAGCGAACATCGGCGTTCCTCAGTTGCTGAATGCCGTGGTGAACTACCTGCCCGACGCCGTCTCGCGCGGATCCGTGACAGGAGCGGATTCTCACGGCTCCGGCGTGACGCGCAAGGTCGCCGACGGCGAACCGTTTTCCGCCTTCGTCTTCAAGACGTTCTCCGATCCGTTCACCGGACGCATTTCCCTCTTCCGGGTCTATTCCGGCATCCTCAGCCCTGAAACGCAGCCCTACAACGTGAACAAAGGCACAGCCGAGCGCTTTGGCCAGATTTCCACGATGCAGGGAAAAACGATCGTTCAAGTCAACAAGCTGCACGCCGGAGACATCGGCGCAGTGGCCAAGCTGAAGGAAACGGTGACCGGCGACACGCTGGCGGATAAGGCGCACCAGATCACCTACCCCCCGGTGAAATGGATCGAACCCGTGATCTCCTTCGCCATCGAACCGAAGTCACGCGGCGACGAAGACAAGATCAGCCAGGCCATTCACAAGCTGATGGACGAAGATCTCGGACTTGGCTACGCGCGCGAACCCCAGACCAAAGAGTTCCTGCTTTCGGGCCAGGGCCAGATGCACGTCGAAATGGCCGTCGCCCGGCTGCAGAAACGGTATGGCGTCGGCGTTCTGCTGCATCCTCCCAAGGTCCCGTATCGCGAGACCATCAAGGGGAAGGCCGACGTTCAGGGTAAACACAAGAAACAGAGCGGCGGTCACGGCCAATATGGCGACTGCAAAATCCGTATGGAACCGTTGCCGCGCGGATCCGACTTCGAGTTCAAGAATGAAGTCTTCGGCGGCGCCATTCCGAAAAACTTCATTCCAGCCGTCGAAAAAGGCATTCAGGAATCCCGGCAGAAGGGCATCCTCGCCGGCTTTCCCACGGTCGATTTCCGCGTGATCCTGTATGACGGCTCCTACCATGACGTCGACTCCTCGGAAATGGCCTTCAAAATCGCCGGCTCGCTCGCTTTCAAGAAAGGAATCAAGGAAGCCCGGCCGATCCTGCTCGAACCTGTGATGAACGTCGAAGTGGTCGCGCCCGAAGACTGCGCCGGCGATCTGATGGGCGACCTGAACAGCCGCCGCGGACGCGTTCAGGGAATGGAGATGCGCGGGAGAATGACCGTCATCAAGGCACAGGTACCGCTTGCGGAAATGCTGAGCTACGCCTCGGATCTCACGTCCAAGACAGGAGCGCGCGGCAGCTACAGCATGGAGTTCGATCACTACGACGAAGTGCCTTCGCACCTTGCCGACAAGATCATTGAGAAAGCGAAAGCCGGAACCGCCGGCGACCAGGAAGAAGAAGAGTAAGCCCCACGGCGCTTCCTGACTTTTCCCCGCCTTGGCCAAGGCGGTCATGGCGGGGCGCCGCGCCAGCGGCGGGGCGGTTCGTTTCACAAAATCAATTTCTTGAACAGCACCACCCCGGCGCTTCGCGCCACCCCTCCTCGTCGAGGAGGGGAAAACGCTTCTCCTCGATTTCGCTTTAATGGTGCCGGATCGTCCAGGGCCGCTATATCGGTGGGCCGGACGCCATAATCCGGCCGGATCCATATACTTCCCAGGCCCAGATCGGCTGATCGGACCGAATCCGGATATATCCACCTAACTGGACCGTCAACGTCGGCACGAATTCGCTCACCAGTTTCGCCAGTTGCTGATTCGGCTGCATCGTGAACGTCACCGACTTCGGACTCTGCCCGCTCGCCGGGTAGATATCGAGGGTGATCGTCGCCGGCGCATTGCCGGACGCGATAGCCAGTCCCGTGAACAATCCGTTGCCGTGGGCGACATGGGCAAACAGGAAATCCACCGAGGCCGGCCGGGCGCCCAACGAAACGATCTCGTCGACGCTTTCGATATCCACGACGCCTACCAGCGCCGGCTGCGCACCAAAAACCATGGAGGCGGCCGATAGTCGTACCGCATCCGTGCGAATGGCCGTCGACGGAATCTGCAGGAAGTCGGCGAGGGAAATGCGCTGCGCCGAGTTCGCTTCAAGGCGGAGCTGTTTGGAAACGCCTCCGAACGAAAGGGTGGTATCGACCGCCATGGAAAGCACGTTGGCGACAGTGAGGATCGTGACGTAGCCCTGGCCGGTCACGCCGTTCGGAATGACCAGCGATGCCTGCGCGCCATTGACAGGCACCGGCGTGCCGACACCCAGCTTGCTTCCGGACCCGAAACGCTCGAGGCATGCGATGGCTTCGGAAGACTGAATGCGGCTGACCGCCGCGATCTCGGCCGAGACTCGCGCACGCGGCGGAATCGCGATGGTGCGGCTCGCGCCTCCGAGCTCGCCGATGGTCACGGTCGCCGTTCGCGTAGACGGATTGACGAGGATCACGGTCGCGCCGGGGTGAAAGACGACGAAGTTCGACGACGTGTCGCGGGCCGCGCTCCCGTCCATTTTCAGCATGTCCCAGGAACCGGTCGCGGTGTAGACGCCAAGACCGGTGGCGGACGCTTCGATTTCGATCCAGCCGTCGAAGCTGGAAAGACCGAACCATTCCTGAACCAGCCGCGCGTACTGCTGGCCCGCACTGAGCGTGACGGTAACCGGATTCTGTATGCCTTGTCCGGCCAGAACGGCTCCATTCGCGTCGATCGCTTTCAAGACGGCCGTCATCGCCGACGGCGCATAGAGGGCGATGCCGCTGAACTCGCTCGCGTTGTGTGGAGCGGATGGAACGATCTTCACGTCGGGTTGGAACGCCGGATCCACGCGGATCCCGTCGGAAACGCCGATCTCGCTGGCGAGGCCCGCATTGTTGATCGCCTTGACGGCAAAGTAATAGGTCGATCCGGCCTGGAGAGAAAGACCGGTCACCGTCACCGAATTCTGTGCCGTCTGCACCCACGCGAGCACATCGGCGCCTCCGGGCGTTTTGCCGATGGAGTACTGGTATTCCCGGATGCCCGACTCGTTGTCCTGCGACATCCATGACGCCGACAGTTCCGCGCGGCTGTTGGTTGTCGCGCCGCCGTCCGTCACGACGGGTTTGGTGGGCGGCGTCGAATCGCTTTCGGTGACCGTGTACGCACCCTCGTTAAACCGGTAGGTCAGGAACGATCCGGTGCCCACCTTCGCCTCGTTGAAACCGGTCTGCACGGCCCTGTTGCGGGCAAGGTTCTGCAGACCGATCGTCGCGCTCGAACCGTTGGACCGGCTCCCGCTCATCGACTGATAGACGAACTGAATGTCGTTGCTGCCCTCGAACAGGATCGCCTCGAACGTCAGCGTCGCATGCAGATCGTTTCCGTCTTCGTTGAGAATCGTCATCTTGTTCCACTGAAGCGCCAACTGACGATTGGGCGCCGCGCCCACAACCTTGGTGGTGACCGAACTGGTGCCGGGGACCAGCGCGAGATCGTCGAAGAATGGAGCGATCAACGAAGGAGGTATGGTGCGGGCGGTCCCGCTGGCGTCCGGCGCGGAGGTTCCGGGCAGCGAGCCATTCTGGTATCCGTTCGGATCGGCGCCGGATTCCATGCTGATCCAGCCGTTGGTCGAAACGCTGATCGACGAACCCGGAAGATAAATGTCGTTGAACAGGCTGAACGTGAACGGCAGTTGCACGGATGTGACGGCGTCGTCGTTGGCATTCGATCCCTGGAACGTCAGGCTGCTGCTGCCGATGGAATCGATGAAGTTATAGGTATTCAACGCCCGGTTTGTACTGGCGGCACCCGCGGTCACCGTGAAGTTCACATCGCCCACGGCGCTTACTCCGAACACGCTGACGGCGACGGGCCCGCTGGTTGCCCCATACGGAACCACAGCCACGATCTGCGCCGGCGTGGCGCTGGACACACGCGCGAGTGCGCCGTTGAAGCGGACTTCGACGTTCTGAGCGCGGCTGTCGAAGTGCGTACCCGAGATGGTCACCGCCGTGGCGGGCGGTCCGCTCGCCGGCGAAACGCCCGTGAGCGTGGCCGTCGGCAGGATGTACGTGAAGCCGCCCGAAAGGACGCCGTTCGTCCCGTCGCTGTTGATGACCTGGACGTTGACCGGCCCCGGAGAATTCTGCGGCGCCGTCGCGCCGATTGACGCTGAACTGGTCCAATTGACGTTCGCCGCCGCCAACCCTCCAAAGTAAACCTTCGCGCCCGGCCGGAAATTCGCGCCGGTAATCTGCACGGCCGTGCCGCCTTCGTTCGAACCCGACGCCGGCACAATCTGCTGCGGCGTGGGCACGCGATCGACAACGACGAACGCGCCGGGAACCACCGAAGAATCCGTGCCGCGATTCACGGTCACGAGTTTCGGGCCCAGGGCAGCCGAGGATGAAACCGACAGCGGAATATCCGCGCTCGTTGAGGCAACCGACGAGATGCGGCCGGCATAAACCGGCCCGCCGAGCGTGACATCCGCGCTCGAAGTACTGAACAACGTGCCGGCCGTGATGTCCTCGCCTCCGACCCTGAATGTTCCGCTTGCTCCGATGGGAATCCGCGCGGCGAAGGCCGGCCGGGTGAGATTCAGGCCGGTCGTGCCTTTCGGCAAAACCTGGATGTCGGCGGGAACCGGAGCGGTTCCCGCAGTGACCTGAACCGTTCGAGCGCTCGAAAGCGATCCGGCGTTGCCGTAATAGGTGGTCGCAAAATCCGTCCTGAGGTTGCGGTACCAGGAATTCGATCCGCCGCCGACGTTCTGTTCGGTGACGGGAAGGTCCAGAGGTTCAGCCATCACACGATAGGCGCCGGGCGGCAGGAACCGGAGCGTGTAGGAACCGGTCGGCTGCGAAAGCGTCGAAACCCAGGCGGTTCCCGCCTGATCCACCGCCACCACATGCGCGCCAAACACGCCGGTCGCCCCGTTTCGAATGAAGCCCTGGATCTGGCCTACGGACGGATTGGCCGCGGCTCTTGGATAGATTTCGGAAATGCCGGCAACGTCGTCATACGACAGAGTCCGCTGGTGAACCTGCGATGGCTGTGAAAACGGCACCATCACCGAGGAGACCAGACCGGAGTGGTCCAGACCCAGAAGGTGCCCGACCTCGTGAGTCAGCACGCTCTGGATGTCGAACTTCTCGGTCTCGCCGCTGGTGGAGAAGTTCAACGTCGGATTGAAAATAATGTCCGCTTCGTCGAACAGCAGCGTGTTGTTTTGCGTTTTGAAATACGAAAACGTGACGGCGATCGTCGACGATCCGATCGGAGTCGAATCGTCCGCAAACGAAACGATGTTGATACCGTCATGCGCCACGCTGCGCACGGATGTCATCCCGCGATAGTCGAAACGCACATCCGCGCCCGGCGCCGCCTCCCAGGTACGGAACGAAGCCAGCACCGCTTCGAACTCGCTCCGGTTCGTGATTTGAGAGAGACCGCGCTCGTTGATCCAAAACGGAACGGGCATCGCGGCCCACTTCGGCGAATCGCCGGAGGACGACGTGATCCGCGTATAGGGCGACGCGCTTCGCGCCATAAGAACAAAAATGAAAAAGAAGAATACGTGTTTTCTCAAGGTTCTTACTGATGAAGCCGATTTGAAATCTCTCGCTTGAACTCCTGCAGTCGCATTTTCAACGGCGCGCCCTCGCGGCCGTCCGCGAACGAAATGGTGGAAACGTTGTTGCTTACCTCCCCGTTCTGGACGGCGAACTTGCCCTGGCTCATGCCCACGACGGTTGAAAAGCCCGCCGATTTTTCGATGAAGACGACGGCATCCTCTCCCGTGGCAAACGCCGGCATTCCCGAAACGTAAAGCGTCGTGTCGCCGATCCGGCCGCCGATCGTCGTCAATTCGACGGACCGGCCCGTTTGACCTTTGAAGGTCTCTTCAATGTCAATGGTGGTGGTCGTCAGAATCAGCTTTCCATTGGCGGACCAGTAGGTGCGTGAACTGCGTACCTTCCCGTGGACGATGGATTCGGCTTTCTTCACCATGTCGTCCAGCGTCAGCCGTTCGACCGTGGTGGCAAGAGACGGGATGGAAACAAAAACGATGAATATGCATGAGGCGATAAAGCGTTTCATGAATTACTCCACGACCGGCAGCGCGTCCGCGCCGAACGGAAGGATATAACCGGGACTTCCTTTCGAGAATTTTTCGGCGATGGCCAGCGCATCTTCGAGAGTGCGCGCGTGATGCAAACCCATCCTTTCCACAACCGCGGGTTCCAGCGCCGAGACCAGGATTAGATTGAATCGGCGCGCTTTCGTTAACAGGGAATAAGCGGTCTGGCCGTAGACCTGGTAGCCGGCCCGCAGCCGGCGCTCGAACTCGTCGAGCTGCTGATGCTCAAACCACGGAAAGAAACTCGAGTGACCCATGCCTTCGCGGCACTCCGCAAGCAGGACAATGGTGCCGCCGGGCTCGACCGCGTGCTGGGCGAATTCGTACGCCTTGTGCGCCTGAATCACATTGATGTCGCGCGGAAATCCGCCGGCGCTCACGATCGCGAGGGGCCGCCTTTCCTTCAGCCGGACACTATGCGATTCGAGGTAGTCCGCGCATCCCGCACGGTGCGCATTGAAAAGGTCGCCGGCGTAGATTTTCTCGACGCGTTTCCGTCGATCGAGAATGGTGTTGAAGACGAACACCGGCTTGTCGATCAGCTTTGCCGCCTCGGCCATATCCTCATGAACCGGATTTCCGTCCAGCCGCGCGACCCGCACATCGGGGTTTCGGCCGGGCCCATTCTGATTCAGCACGAGAAGGTGATTGAACTCGATCGACCGCTTGGACGCCACTCCCGGGAGAAGGCTTTTCCGGCCTCCCGCAAAGCCCGCGAAATAATGAAAACCGATGGCGCCCGTCAGGAGAATGAAGTCGTAGTCGAGGACCTTTTTGTCGATCTCGACACGGTTTCCCCGGGACGTGGTCCCCACCTCGACGTTGTCCCGATCCGGCCAGTGATCGAGCATCGGATAGGACTTGAAAACCTCCTCGCCGACAATCGCGATCTTGTCCGGGTCTTTCAAAGGACGATGCAACCCGGTGGCAAAAAGGAACGCCACTTCCCCGGCCGCCGACAAGTCCTTCAGAAGCGGAGGTAGAAACTGAAGCGTTCCTGTCGGGCGAGTCAGGTCCGAAACAATCACGAGAACGCGGCGGCCCGGTATCCGTTGGGTCAGCGGCGGCGAATCGATCAGAAACTGCTGGTCCGTGGAGTTCGAAGCGTCGGCAGGAGCGACGACCTGGAAGCGTTCCGGATCAAACGACATCGCAAAGCCCGTGCTGCCGTAGGGCAGGGAGACGGTTTGCATAAGTGGCGGTAGCATAGCACAGGGTCGCAGGGGAATTCCGGGGACAGTCACCCGAATTGCCTTGCAATTCGGGTGACTGTCCCCGGAATTGCCGTGTTACCATTTCTGCGCTATGGCCGTAAATCCTGAGCTTCTCAAGATTCTGGTGTGTCCGCTGTGCAAGGCTCCGGTCGCCCTGACCGAAGGCGGACAGGGTTTGAAATGCAGCCAGTGCCGGCGCGTCTATCCGATTCGCGATGACATCCCGGTGATGCTCATCAGCGAAGCCAAAATTGAAGACTAGAGACCTGTTTCAACGTCTTCCCCCGCGAGCCCGTCTTCTCTTGATCCGCCTCCGCTCGATGGGGGATTGCCTGCTGCTCACGAGTCCGGTTCGCGCGCTGAAGCTGGAGTTTCCCGAATTTCGCATCTCCGTTCTGGTCGATCAACGATTCGCGGATTGCTTTGACGGCAATCCGGACTTCGGAGAAATCATCGCCGCGCGAGGCAAGTTATCCACGGCGATCCGGTTGCTCGCGCGTCGATACGACGCGATCATCAACCTGCACGGAGGACCGACCAGTCTGGTCTTTGCCGGAATGGCGTGGGGCAGGCGCATCGGGGCGGAGCAGTATCGGTACGCCCGGCTCTACCACGGCCTTTTCCCTCGACCCGAGCCCGCCGCCCACACCGTCGAATCGACCATGGCGATCTTCAGGCATCTTGGACTTCGCGCCGAGGACGCGCCGCCGCTTCGATACGAGAGTCACCCGGCGCAGGCGACCCGGATCCGCGACACCTTCCAGGAACGGCCGTATGTCGTGATTCATCCGGGTTCCGTCATGGCGACGAAACGCTGGGCTGCCGGCCGGTTTGCCGCGCTTGCCCGGAAACTGCACGAACAGGATCTGGGGATCGCGCTGACGTGCGGGCCCGGAGAAGAGTCGGTGGTCGGACAGGTGGCGAAGGAAATCCCGGCAACGACGATGATGCTCGGGCTGAGCATTCCCGCTCTGGCGGAACTGATTCGAGGAGCGCGGCTTTACATCGGCAACGATTCCGGTCCAATGCACCTTGCCGCTGCGGTGGGAACGCCCACGATCGCAGTCTGGGGATCGTCCGACTCGCGCCGGTGGAGACCGTGGCGCGTGGATCATCGCGTGGTCCAGAATCCTTTTGAGTGCAATCCCTGTCCGGGCTATCGTTGCCTGGTGGCAGACACCCCCTTATGCATCGAATCCGTGACTGTGGATCAGGTCCACGAAGCTGCCAATGAACTGCTTCGGATGAAGCCATGCTGACCAGAAACCGCGTCGAACAACTGCTTTCGGCGTTCCGGGGAAAGACCGTTATCGTCCTCGGCGACATCATGCTGGACGAGTTTGTCTGGGGGAAGGTCCGCCGCATCTCTCCGGAGGCTCCGGTTCCGGTCGTCGAGGTCGTGAATGAAACGTACCGGCTCGGCGGCGCGGCAAACGTCGTCGCCAACATCCGCGAGTTGGGAGGAAACCCGGTTCCGATCGGCGTCATCGGTCACGATCGAGCGGCCGACCGCGTTTTTGAGCTGATGCGAGGCCGCAACATCGACACTTCCGGTCTGATTCGGGACGACCGCCCCACCACGCTGAAGACTCGAATCCTCGCGCATCACCAGCAGGTCGCCCGCGCCGACCGGGAGGACCGCTCGCCGCTTTCAAAGTCCGCCAACAGCGCGGTTGCGGCGGCGTTCGCGAGGACATTACGCGGGGCCCAGGCCGTCGTTGTTTCCGACTACGACAAGGGAGTGGTGAACCGGGAACTACTCGTCGACATTCTTCCGCAGGCGCGGGCGGCCCAGGTGCCGGTCTTCCTCGATCCCAAGGTGCAACATGCCGATTATTACCGGCCCGTCACGGCGATCACCCCCAATCATCACGAAGCGGAGTTGCTGGCGGGCATGGCGATCCATGGATCGGACAACCTGGAAACGGCCGGAAAAAAACTGCTTGAGAAGTTCGGATGCGAACATGTGCTGATCACCCGGGGCGAAGAAGGCATGTCGCTGTTCAATGCCGGCGGATCGCACCACCTTCCCACTTTCGCGCGCGAAGTGTTCGACGTAACCGGGGCCGGCGACACGGTCATTGCGACGCTCGCGCTCGCGAGCGCAGCCGGTGGAACCATGGAGGAGTCGGCGATTCTCGCCAATCACGCGGCGGGATTGGCCGTCGGCAAGATCGGCACCGCAACGGTGACCCAGGCCGAGCTGCTTGCGGACTTCGACGGGCGCAATGCGGATTCTGCAGGTTAGTTCCGCCCGGCGCCTCGGCGGCGGAGAAACCCACGTCCTCGAACTGACCGGCAAACTCCGCGAACTCGGCCATGAGGTCCTTGTGGCGGGACGGGCGGCCGGTCCGCTACAGCCCGACATCGCCCTTCCCTTCCTGAATTCCGCGGACTTTCTGACGGCTCTCCGGCTGCGAAAAATCCTGAGACTCGAAACATTCGACGTCGTGCACGCGCACGTCGCGCGCGACTACACGGTGGTCGCCGCCGCTGCATGGGGAGTGCCCGGCGTGAAAGTCGTCTTCACGCGGCACCTGCTCTATCCCGTCAAACGGCACGCGCTCTACCGCCGCGTGGACGGATGGCTGGCCCCGACGCGCCAGATCCTCAACACACTCGCCCCCCTGAATCCACGACGCTCCGCGGTGGTACCGAACTGGGTCGACGCCGGGAAATTCGCGTTCCGTCCTCATGCGTTGCACACGCCCGTAAACGTCGGTCTGCTTGGACAGATCTCGCCCCACAAGGGACACGACGACGCGGTCGAAGCCCTGCGCACGCTGGGTCCGCAATACCGGCTGATCGTGGCCGGCAAGGGCGAACCCGCATACGTGGACGCCTTGAAACGCAAAGCCGCCGGATTGCCCGTGGAGTTTCCGGGCTTCGTCTCCCTTCCGGAGTTTTTCGACATGGTGGACGTTCTCGCCGTGCCCTCCTGGGAAGAGCCGTTCGGCATCGTCCTCCTGGAAGCCATGGCTTCGGGCATTCCCCTGGTCTCCACCGCATGCGGCGGCCCGCTCGATATCGTGGAAAACGGGCAACACGGACTTCTCGTTCAGCCGAGGAACCCGTCGCAACTTGCGCAGGCGATCGTGAGACTGGCGTCGGACGCAGGGCTTCGGGCTCGCATTACCGCCCAGGCGCGCGAGCGAGTCGAACGGGACTTCGACATCAACCGGGTCGTCCCTCGAATTGCTGATTTCTATGCATCGGCGGCGCGTGATTGAGGACTTTTCCCCGCCTTGGCCAAGCTTGGCCAAGGCGGGGTGCCGCGTAGCGGCGGGGCGGTTCGTTCAACAAATTAATTTATTGAACAGCACCACCCCGGCGCTTCGCGCCACCCCTCCTCGTCGAGGAGGGGAAAACGCTTTTCCCCGATTTCGCTTTATTGGGACAGCAATGCTTCGTCGAGGGAAAACCGCTTTTCCCCGATCTCACCCTATTGGGACAAGAGGGGAAACATTTTGGCAACGAGGGTGGCGCCCGGCTCCCCGGCTCGCCTTTATTTTTTCAGGAAAATGCGTTCGGGCGGGATGCCGGCCTCGAGCAAATACTGGCGGGCGGCTTCGAAGAGGGCGTCGGGCGCCGGGCCTTCGAGGCGAATGGGGCCGGGAATGACGTCGGCCATTCCACGCAGTCGTGCCAGGGCGTCGCGCCCGGCGGGGGTCAACGCATTCGACGCGGTGTCGAAGAAGCCATCCCGGAGGGCCAGCACGAGCTGCATCTGCAACTGTTCCTGTTTCGCCTTGAGATCCGAAAGTTCGCGCGAGACGGCTTTCTCGCGGGCATCCAGTTGATCCCTTTCCTGGGCCGCTTTTTGCGTGTCGCGATTCGAGGCGGCCAGATCGGACTGCAGTTTCAGGGTTTGGGAATTCGCGATGTTCTGCTGCTCAATGAGCTGCTGGATACGGGAATTCAAGGTGAACGCTTCCTGCTTGAGGAGAACGATCTCCGCACGCGCCGTATCCAGCGCGACGGCCGCCTTCTTCTCGCGAGCTGCGGTGACCGCCTGTTGCGCACGGCGAATCGCTTCGTTCGCCGATTGTGAAACGATCTCGAACGGATTGCCCCGCTTCAGCATTTCCTCCATCGTATCCGCAGCCACTCGGGCTCGCCGGAACTCCGGCTCGGCCCAGCGGTTCGCTTCGGCGGCCAGCGCGATTTGCAGCGCGGCACGGGACTGTGTGACCAGAGCGGGAACGCCCGGGGAAGGCGGAAGTTTAAGCGAAGAATAATCGTAGCTGCCGGTTTCCAGCGCGACGTTAAGCCAGCGCACGTCGTTTCTCGGCGCCTGCGATCGAAAAGCAACCGCGCTGCCCGGCCGGTCCACCATGTAATGCGGTTCGGCGGTAATCAACAATCCCAGTTGTTCGAACCGGGTCGTGGCTTCCAGGCGTCCTCTGTCTTTGTCGACGGCAATCTCGCCGATATTTTCGACGATGCCTTCCGCCGACAACGCCCACACCACATAGGTGTTGAGCGAGGGCCCGACCGTCGATGCGGGAGCCAGGCGATCCAGCTCGATTTTGACCCGGGTCACCGTGCCGTCCCGCTTCAGGTCCGCTTTGCCCGCCGGCGCGAGCGGCACCGTGACGTCGCCCTTCGCGGGTAAAGTGACGACCACCACTTCGGCGTTGGCGGCAGGCGATAGCAGGAAAAGGAACAATATGAAGGCAGGCATCCTAATTACACTTGTCGACGGGTGAATACGACAACTTCAGCGAGTCCTTGTTGACCAGCACCGGAAGATATTTTCGTGCCGGATTCAGTTCGACGCAGACGATCACGCCTCCGCCCTGTCCCCTGGACGTCACCACGTGCGGAGATTGCATGTTCCTGGCGTAATAGCCGTCCTTACCGAAATCTTCGAGGAATTCCTTCATCTTGTAATGCTCGTCGCCGTCCCACGAGGCATAGGCCCGGTCGTAGCGGCCTCCGGCAATCTCCTGCAGAAAATGCGTGACCTGGCTTTCCTCGCGGTAATTGATGAATTTCCAGACCAGGAAACTTACCAGCGAAACCGCAACCACGACCAGCGTGACAAAGGTCATCTTCTGCTTCAGCGGCTTCGCCGGTCCCGGAGCGACATGGTCGCCAGTGATCAGATTCCCGATAAGTTTGTCTGCCATTTCCAAACGACCTTTCGCCTGAATATTCTATCTGAACTCAGCGAAACCACGCTTCGATGTCGCGCGTTCGAACCTTCGACTGAATCCGGCCGCGCTTCTTCCACAACCTTCGAAAATGACGGATGACGTAGGTCAGAGCCGGAATCGACGACCATTCGCGGATCAGAACAAAACCCACCACCATGGCGTCCCGGACCAGGACCGGCCAGAAGTCGCGGCGATAGAGCGACCCGGACATATTGTTGATCCGCAGCAGAAAGCGATTCTTCACGGAGTGGTAGTTGATCAGCTTCGGCAACTCGCCCCTTCGTTCCGGCGTCACGCGCCGCCGGTGCAGCGCAACGGCGGAGGGCACATAAAGGCATGTCCACCCGTAGAGACGCAGACGCCAGGCCAGATCCGCGTCTTCCCGATACGCAAAGAAATCCTCGTCGAAGTATTGACCGTCGATCGCCGCATCCTCGAGCGCGCTCCTGCGATACAGCGCCGCCGCGCCGCTCGCTCCGAAGATGTCTTCCGGCGTGTCGAACTGGCCGATGTCCGGCTCGCCGGCGCCGCGATCCAGATGGCGCTGACTGCGAAGCATGACGATTCCCGTCGAATCGATGGTGGTCTCATCCATCCTCACCAGCTTCCCACTCGCGGAACCCGCATCCGGCCGCCCGTCCATCGAACGGACGATCTGTTCCAGGAATTGCGGGCGGAGCTCGGTGTCCGGATTGAGCACAAGAACATACTCGGACTCGAAACCGTCAACGAGCGTGTTGTGACCCTTCGAGAACCCGGTGTTCCAGGACGACGCCATCGTCTCCACGGGAAAACGGCGTATGCGGGCAAGCGTGTCGTCGGATGAGGCGTTGTCCAGAATCCGAACACGAAAGTCCCGGAGTGTCTGCTTCCCGATACTGTCCAGACACGATTCGATGTCCTGAGCGCTGTTGAAGGTGACGATGTTGATGGATACCTTCACCATCCACCCAACGCTCCACGCACGACACTCGCATACGCCGCGGCTTGTCCAGGTCTCGAGACCATTCGCAGGAGCATGCCGAAGACCATCGACATGCGAACCGCGAAGCGTCCTCGAGCACCGAAATGTTTGATCGCGTATCGAAGCTGATTCCGGTAGTAGGCTTCCGCAAATGCCTTCGTGCCGAGCGCTTCGGCGCTGTAGCCGCCCGAATGCTCAAAGCGCGCTTCGGGATCGAAGCAGATTTCCCAGCCGGCCTCCTTCAGTCGTTTGCAGAAATCCACGTCTTCGTACCATGCCGGAACAAAGCGTTCGTCGAAACCGCCGATCGCTTCATGCGCGTCCCGGCGAATCATGAGAGCGGCAGCGGCCGGCTGGTCCACCGTCAGGCCAACCCGGCGCTTCGCCCCACCCCCCTTCAAGCGGAGGTGAAACTCTTGGGAAGCGATTCCCGGGCCGGCTCGCACGGGAAGCTTCCGGTTTTCCCCTCGCCAGGGAAGCGTGGCGCGAAGCGCCGGAGTGGCCAGGCCCAGGTTTTCCAAGGCCAGACTTCCCGGCGTCGGCAGCGGCCGCGGAAGGTACTTGTCGTTCACATATCCACCGGCTGCCGCGATTTCCGGATCGTCCGTGAGCGCTGCCTCGAGCCGTGCGACGGCATGCGGGAGGACCCGGACATCGGGATTGAGCACCAGCACGTATGGCGAGGTGGTGGATGCAAAGCCCTGATTCACTGCCGCGGCGAAGCCCCGGTTGGAGCTGTTGCGGACGACGTGGATCCGGTCGCGCAAGTCGTCGAGGGTTTCAAGCGACCCATCCGAAGACGCATTGTCGATGACGGCGACTTCGACGCCGGGATTTGCGGCAAACAGGGAATCGACGCATGTCCTTAGAAATTTTCCGCTGTTCCAGTTCACCACGACGACGGCAGTCATCCGCGAATCTTACGAGGTCTTCGTGGCGATCGCGAGCATGATGTCTCGCGGGTTCACCTGAATCGTCAGCCCCGCAAGGCCGGCGGCGCGCATGGCAGAGTCCACCGGCCGGAACAACCGCGAGTAGCGTGAAAGCCGGTTGAGGATGAGTTCGACGCTCGCCGCCTTTCCGACGTTCAGGATGGCTTCGACCTTCAGGCCATTAGACTCCATGAGGAGCCTGATGGTTCCCGGATCGAAGAAGTAGTAGTGCTCGGGAATGAACTGCCGCCAGCGCGATCGAAGGATTTTGAACGGAAGCGAATCGATGTTGGGCGTTTCGACAACGACCAGGCCGCCTGTTTTCACCCGCTGCGTCATGGCATGGATAAAGCGGCTGGGCGAGTCCACATGCTCGATCACGTGAAAACTCACTGCCGCATCGAATTCGGCGGCAGGCAGCGTCTCCACGACGCCGGCATGAATCTCCGCAAAGCGAACGGCGTCCCGGGCCAGTTCGGGATTGGGCTCCACACCGGTGACGTCAAAATCGGCGCGCGCCACGCTCAGGAAATCGCCGCGCGCGCAGCCCACCTCCAGCAGCCGGCCGCCCGGCTTGTACTGGCGGATGATGCGCAGGCGCGACCGGGCATTGAGGAGGGCGAGGCGATGTTCTTCTTCCAGCCTCAGGTTTTGGAATCCGGCGTTGGCGTGCCGTACCCGCTCGGTAACGATCTCCGGAGAGTCCGAACCGAAAGCGAGACCTTTGGTCCGTGCGCCCGCATAGAAGAGGCCGCAGGAGGAACATCGAACGAGGGGGCCGTCAAGGCCGGAAGATTCGAGGATGGGACGGGGTGGACCGGCTCCGCACAGATCGCACGGAATCATTCGGGACCCGACCACGCCAGCGTCTGGTCGCGTCGTGTGTACATGCGTTCGTAGTAATTCAGGTAGGACGCGTCGCGGATTTCCCGGATCCAGTCCTGGTGCGTTCGGTACCATTCGATCGTCTGGGCCAGGCCATCGCTGAAGCCGATTTCCGCGGACCAGTTCCACTCGCGCCGGATCTTCGATGTGTCGATCGCGTACCGGCGGTCGTGCCCCGGCCGATCCTTGACGTACTTGATGAGCGATTCCGGTTTACCGAGGATTCGCAGGATCTCGCGCACGACGTCGATGTTCGTCATTTCGTATCCGCTTCCGACGTTGTACACCTCGCCGGGATTTCCCCTCTCGAGAGCGGTGAGCACGGCCCTGGAATGTTCGTCCGTGAAGATCCATTCGCGCACGTTCTTTCCGTCGCCATAGACCGGCAGCGGTTTGTCGTCCATGGCGTTCATGATCATCAGCGGAATCAGCTTTTCCGGAAACTGATAGGGGCCGTAGTTGTTCGAACAGCGGGTGATGACCACCGGCAGGCCGTACGTCTTGAAATAGCTGAACGCGAGGTGATCCGATCCCGCCTTGCTCGCGGAGTACGGGCTGCTCGGTTCGATCGGGCTGTCCTCGCGAAACGCGCCTTCGGGACCGAGGCTTCCGTAAACTTCATCGGTCGAAATCTGAACGAACTTTGCGACGCCGTGTTTTTTGGCGGCATCGAGAAGGCACTGGGTTCCGAGAACATTCGTGCGGACGAACGGCGAAGCGTCGTCGATCGAGCGATCGACGTGGGTTTCCGCAGCGAAGTTCACCACGGCGTCAATCCCGCCGCCCTCGAAGACTCCACGGACATCGTCCGCATTCGCAATGTCGCCGCGAACAAACCGGTACCGCGGATCGCGGGCAACCTCTTCGACGTTGCGCAGATTGCCCGCATAGGTGAGGAGATCGAAATTGATGACGCCGGCTTCAGGGCGATTGCGGAGAATGTACCGGACAAAGCCGGATCCGATGAATCCCGCTCCACCCGTAACGAGGACTTTCACTGCTGCCTCAACATCGCCGCGGCATTCTGGACGGCTTCGCGCGGAACTTCTTCGGGATTGCCCTCATGCTGGCTGGCGACAAGGATGTTGGTTCGCAGAAGGGAATCGAAAGAACCGCCCGCATCGGACCACCAGCCGTCGACGACTTCGTAGGTCATGTCGTTATTGGCGAT
>JAHFTY010000196.1 GCA_023265365.1 Acidobacteriota bacterium | reverse complement strand
TGTGTCGGTGATCAGTCTTGTCATCCTGTCGATGAGTGCCGGAGCGGGTTGGGCTCAGGTCACCGCAACGGTTTCGGGAAAGGTCGAAGACGCTTCCGGCGGAGCGGTTGCCGGCGTGACGGTTACGGTGAAGAACCTGGAGACTGGAGCGACGCGAACCGTGACGACCGACGACTCCGGCATCTTCAGAGTGCTTTCCGCGCCGATCGGCGCGCAGGAGATCCGGGCCGAGAAGTCCGGCTTCAAAGTGGCGGTTCGTTCCGGAATTAACCTGGTGGTCGGCCAGGAGGCCGTGGTGAACCTGGCACTGGACGTGGGGGACGTGGTTCAGACGGTTGTTGTGGAAGCCGAGACTCCGTTGATCGACACCACAACCGCATCGGTGTCGGGACTGGTGACCGAGCGTCAAATAAAAGAACTGCCGCTGAACGGCCGGAGCTTCGACAATCTGATCACGCTGAATCCGGGAACCATCAATTACACGCTCAAGAGTCCGGGAACCGTCACCAGTCAGGGCAATACGTTCTCCGTCGCGGGGCGCCGGCCGTTGGAGAACATCTTCCTTCTGAACGGAATTGAACATACCGGGTCGAGCCAGCTTTCGATCACTCCGGGCGGCGTCAGCGGGGACATGCTGGGTATCGACGCCGTGCGCGAGTTCAACGTCCTGACGGGAACCTATTCTGCGGAATTCGGCAAGAGAGCCGGCGCACAGGTGACGGTCGTCACGCAGTCCGGAACGAATCAGTTCCACGGATCGGTTTTTGAATTCCTCCGGAACAGCGCGCTCGATGCGCGCAATTTCTTCGACCAGGGTCCGATTGCCCCATTCCGGAGGAACCAGTTTGGCGGGAGCGGCGGCGGTCCCCTCCGGAAAGATCGTGTGTTTGTTTTCGGCAACTACGAAGGATTTCGACACCGGCTCGGCGTGAGCAACGTCTCCGTTGTTCCGAACGCCCAGGCGCGTTTGGGCTTATTGCCGAATCCGGCGACAGGTGTCTACGCACCGGTGCCGAATCTGAGACCGGAAATGCTGAACTACATGCAGCTGTGGCCGCAGCCCAACGGCCCGGAAATCATGGTCGCTGCAACGGCGCCCGGAACAGGCCTGGCGCCGACGGGAACGGCGTACTCGTACAACACTCCGAAACAATCGATCAACGAAAACTTCGCGACGCTGCGCGGCGACTACAATCCGCGCAATCAGGATTCGCTGTCGATCTCCTACACCATCGATGACGGAAACAATCTGACGCCCCTGGCGGATCCCCTTTTCGGAAATTACATCGCCCTGCGTTCGCACGTGGCGAGCATCCGCGAGACGCACGCGTTCTCGCCGCGCCTGCTGAACACGTTCAGCGCGGGTTTCTCACGGGCGGGATTCCGCCTCGATTCGTTTGCCTTTGCGAATTACCCCGCCGGCCTTTCGTTCGTGACCGGCGCCGGCCCGGGCGGCATTGTCGTCGGCGGGGGCGCGACGACGACGGGCGCCGCGGCAATCACTTCCCCGGGGCCCAACAATGCCGCGGGCGCCCGCAATCGCCGAAATCTGTTCACGTACCAGGATTCGGTGCAGATGAGCAGCGGCATCCACCAGCTGAGCCTGGGCGGATGGTTTCAACGGATGCAGGACAACGAGAATACGGCCTCGCGCCGGCTCGGCGTCGCAACGTTTGCGACGTTGACGACGTTTCTGCAGGGAACAGTGACGAATTTTCAGGTCGTGCCCAAACCGACCGAGTTGGGCTGGCGCAGCCTGTTTGGCGCCTGGTACGCGGAAGACTCGATGAAACTTCGGCACAACCTGACCTTCCGTGCGGGTGTCCGCCATGAGTTCACGACGGGATGGAACGAACAATTCGGACGCGCCGCCAACTATGTGACCGATGCGAACGGCGTACTGCTGACCGAGCCGCAGATTGGAAAATCGGCGTTCACGAAGAACAAGGCGAAGCGGTTGTTTTCGCCGCGAATCGCTCTCGCCTGGGATCCCTTCGGCAAGGGGCAGACCGCGGTCCGCGCGGGCTATGGAATCTATTACACGCTGATCGACAATCTTGCCTTCCTGCTGAATTCACTCCCTCCGGATAACGGATCGGTGACCTTCACCGGCGCGCTGTCGAGTTTCCTCCCGATCACGCAAGGCCTGCAGCCGCCCCGCTCCTGCGGTCCGGGCGTTCCGGCTCCCTGCAGCACTTTTGCGCCGCAAGGTGTCGAAGCAAATGCAAAGACACCGGCGGCGAATGAATGGAACCTTACGGTCGAACAGCAGCTCGGTTCGAATATGGCCTTGCGCCTCGGTTACGTCGGATCTTTCGCGTATCACGGATTCCTCAGCGTCGATCCCAATACCATTCCGGCACAGATTTGCGCGAGCCCCAGCTGCGCCACCGGCGGGACCGGCGCCGCCAGGGGAACCGTTACTCAGGGCCAGCAGTACATCCCGGTGCTTCCCGCGCCCGTTCCGCCCGCGAGTTCCGTTCGGCCCAACCCGTATCTCGGGGCGGGTTTCTTCTGGCTGACCGAAGGCAACAGCAGCTACAACGCGCTGCAAATCGATTTGAACCGTCGCTTAAGCGAGGGTCTGCAGTTCCGCGTCAATTACACCTGGGCGAAGAATCTCGACATGAATTCCGCCCTGACCATCGCACAGGCGCAAAACCAGCCGCAAATGGTGTTGGATCGCAATGACCTGCGCCGCGACTGGGGGACATCCGCCCTGAATCCGACCAGCCAGGGGAGCATTTCGGGGCACTACGAATTCCCGTTCGGCAAAGGCGACAAAAGCGGAGTCGGCCGATGGCTCGGCGGTTGGCAATTGAACGGAATCACGACGCTGCTGAGCGGATTCCCATTCACGCCACAGGTTGGCTCCAATCGGTCCGGAGACGGAAACACCAGAAACCCGGATCGGCCGGTCCCGAACCCGTCGTTCTCCGGCCCCGTCCTGCTGAAGAAACAGACTCAATGGTTCGATCCCAACGCCTTCGCATTGCCGGGGGTGGGAACATGGGGAAGTCTGGGAAGGGGAACGCTGCGCGGACCCGGGCTTGCGAATGTGGATCTGTCGTTGCTCAAGAACACGCCGCTGAGGGAGGGCGTTGGACTGCAATTCCGCGCGGAATTCTTCAACGCGCTGAACCACACGAACCTGGGGGCGCCGAATTCAATCGTGTTTTCGGGAACAACAGTCAGCCCGTCGGCGGGTTTGATTTCGACCACAACAACCACGTCGCGTCAGGTTCAACTGAGTCTCAAACTGATCTTCGAGTAGTTGAAGCCCCGCCTCATTTCGGCCAGAATGCGTCATCCCGATTGCAGAACTGGAGGAATCACCGAAATGAAGAAGCAGAAAACCGCCGGTGTCGACAAGACCCGGCGCCGGTTCATCGCCTATTTCTCGGGCCTCGGCCTGGGCGCCTCACTCGTGCCCGGAGTCCTGTGGGCTCGCATGCAGGATTCCGGAGCCCAAACGATTACACTCGCGATGGTCACCGACGCTCTGAAGCTCGGCGGAGTGGAATTCAGCGAAGCCGAACGGACCGCGATGGTCGCCGGCGCAAACCAGAGTCTCACTCGCGCGAAAGCGATCCAGTCGTTTCACATTCCCAACGACGTCTCGCCGCCGTTCCATGTCAGCGCCATCGTTCCAGGAGTCGTGGTGAACAGGGTCGCGAAACCCATCGCGTTCGCGAAGGCGCCGCCGGTGAAGGCGCCCGGCAATCTGGAGGACGTGGCGTTCTGGCCGGTCCGGCACTTGTCCGAGTTGTTAAAGACCAAACAGGTATCGTCCGTTGAGCTGACGAAGATGTATCTGGAAAGACTGCACCGGTACGACAAACAGCTTCTCAACACCGTGACGTTCCTGGACGAACTCGCGATGACGCAGGCCAAGGCCGCGGATGCCGACATCGCAGCCGGCCGATTCCGCAGCGCGGTGCACGGGATACCGTGGGGTTGCAAGGACATCGTCTCGGTGAAGGGGTATCCCACGACATGGGGTTCCGCCTCGATGAAGAATCAGGTTTACGACTACGATGCCAGCGTGGTCGAGATGCTGCGTGAGGGCGGCGCGGTGTTGATAGCGAAGTTGACCACCGGCGAAATGGCGCAGGGCGCGAATTGGTTTGGCGGCATGACGCGGAATCCGTGGAGCGTTTCGACGGGATCCGGCGGGTCCTCCGCCGGTCCGGGTTCGGCAACCGGAGCGGGATGCGTCGGCTTCGCGATCGGAACGGAAACCAGCGGATCGATCCTTGGGCCGTCGCGTACCTGCGGCGTCACCGGGTTGCGTCCAACGTTCGGACGCATCAGCCGGTACGGCGTGATGGCGCTGGGCTGGACCTACGACCGGCTTGGCCCGATGTGCCGGTATGCCGAGGACTGCGCGATGGTCATGTCCGTGGTTGCGAAACCGGACGGCCGGGATATGAGCATTTCGGACCTTCCGTTCAATTGGAGTCCGGCAACAATGGATATTCGAAAGCTGAAGATCGGCGTTACCGGTCTGGATGGCCCCGTGAGTCCCGATGCCCAGAAGTTGATGGACGTCCTGAAGGGGCTCGGCGCAACGATGACTCCGCTCACCATCCCCAACTCGAAACTGCCGCAATACAGTGACGGCTACAATTTCGAGCAGGGCGCGTTTTTCGACGAGTTTGTCCGTGCCGGCAAGGTTGCGGAAATGACGAATCCGCCGCGCGGCAACGGTTTCAAATCTGCGCGGATCCTGAGTGTCGTGGACTATCTCCAGATGTCGCGGATCCGAATGATGTCGATGATGGAACTGGCGAATGCGACAGCCGGCTTCGATGTTTATTTTTCCGCGACCGCTCCGGCCCCCGGCGGCGGGCGGGCAGCTCGCGGCGGCGGCCGGGGCGCGGCGCCGGATGCTGCTGCCCCGAACGTTCCCGCTGCTCCTCCGCAACCCGGCCCTCCGAACAATAATGCGGCCGGCTATCCGGGCGTCCAGGTCGTGACTTCCTTCAGCGCGCCGACGGAAGCCGCGCCCGCAGGCCTTCCGCAAGGGATCACTTTATTCGGTCCTCCGTTCAAGGAAACCGAGATCCTGTTTGTCGCGAAGGCGTTTCAGGACGTGGCCCAATTGCACACCCGGAAACCGGTCCTCAAAGCCTGAGTCCTCGTTCCCGCAACATCGGACCGGTCCCGGTCCGATGTTGCAAACCACAGCTTCGGTCCCGATACGATCCGCAAAACACATTCCTGATCCCTGTCCATGGTCCCGGAGACGCCTCATAGCGGCGGCATGGCGACCTGCGAGCATCTTGACAGCAACTTCCACACAAAGGCTGCGTCCTGGTGGAATCAATGCGTGTCGGGAAAAGAGCCCATTGGGCTGCCTTCGGTTGTCATCTTGATTCATCCGCGTTGCCACCCATGCTCGCGTTGAAATCAACCTGCCGTCCTGCTGCGGCCGTCTCCGAAGTCGTGGCCAGCCGGCATCTCAAGCTTCCCGCGGAACGCACTGCTGTCCCAATAAGGCGAGGCAGGCTGACGCGCTTTTCCCGTGCTAACATCATCGACCCGGAATCTTGCAATGAAGTCCAAAGAGAGCACTCCAGAGGTTGACCGGCCAGTTGCGAAGGACAGGTCTCTCCCGATCCTTATCGGCGCGGGGATTCTGGCGCTTCTGGCGAACCTCACTTTCTATCTCACCTATCCGATCAATGCCGGCCAGTCCGACAATCCCACTTTCATGTCGATGATCATTTCGGGGCTGCCCAACCTGATGCACGCGTCCGGATACCCCGCCATTGTCCATTTCCTGGCTTACAAGATCCTGCCGATTCTTCCTCCGGTGGCGGCTCTCAACCAGGCGCCGTCCGATCAATGGTTCAACTCGTTGCAGACCTTTCAGCTTGTGGCGCACCTGGCGCTGTTTTCGATCTCCATCTACCTGTGCGCGAAGACGTTCGGGAAGTCGAGCGCAACGGTGCTGGCTCTGGGATGGGGCTGCAACGCTCTGTTCATCAGCAACGTCGATTCAATAGCGCCGGAATGGCTGCAGGGGCACGCGCTGATCCTGTCGGTGCTCCTGCATGCGTATGCCAGGAAACTGGATGCACGAAAGAAGATCCTCGTTTACTGCCTCGCGGCCGGAGCTTTCGGTTTCGCGTATCTGATCAAGCCGAACTCTCTTCTTTTCGCCATCTCCCTGGTTGCGTTTTTGTTGTTCGACAACGAAAGCGTGCGCTTCAAAGCGGCGCAGATGGCGGGGTCCGTTGCGATTTGTCTGCTGGTGATATGGGCCTACGTCAGTTTTTATCATTACGAAGCGACAGGGACCCGGCAACTGAATTTCGACCACGCGTGGGTGTTGACTGCCGCGTTGCCGGAAACCTACGAAACCGCATCGCCCGAGCAGCTCGGTGTGAACAGTCTGCGTTGGGCTGTTCTGGTGAGAATCACGCCGCCGGAGTATTTCAGAGCCGGCGGGGTGGACAGCATCCGCTTTGGCCCGCCGCCAGAGATACGGCAGCAGTTTGAAGAACAAATGGGTTACATCCTTCGGATGTCGAGAGAGGAAATGATTCAGTATGTGAAAGGACATCCGTTGCCGGCGGAGTACAGTCACTGGGCATCGGCAGTCCCTTTGTATTACTACTACGGTCTCGAGCGGATCGATGCGTTAGGGATTGACGTCTACCTTGAATCAATCCGGTCGCACCCGTGGTATCACTTCAGGAAAATTGCGAATACCCTGGCGACCTTCTTCGTCAGCGGGTTGAAAAGCATTCAGACGTTCCCCACTTTCCGCGACACGCTGGGGTTCCAGTTTCTTCCTCCCGATTTCAGCTCCAGCTTCCTCGGTAAGTCGAGGATTGTTCCGCCCCAGGGCGTGGGCAGCCCCTACTTCCTGGAATATTACAATCCGCGGGAGACGGTTTCATTTTACGGGGTGAAGGTTGTCGAAGTGCTCCATCGAGTCAGTTCGGCCCGGGTTGTTTACCTGGCGCTGAACATCGTGGCCTTGTTCGGCTTGTTCAAACTGAAATCCAATTTGCAGAAAATTACCGCCTTCTCTCTGCTGGCCGCGTTATTGGCTTTCATTTCAGCTTCAGGAATCCTTCTTGGACTTCGGCAGAAGGAGATCATTGCCCTGATGCCTGCCTACTTCCTGCTCCTGTCGATCGGGTTGCTCAGCTCTCTACAGTTTGTCAGGGGACGCAACCGGCTGCCCGCCGCCGGAAAGCCCCGGCGTCGCAGTTGACGGTTGGCCCGACCACCCCGGCGATTCGCGCCACCCCTCCTCGCCGAGGGGTGGCGCGAATCGCCGGGGTGGTCGGGCCGGCGTCGAAGCTGGCGTTGAAAACCGCTTTCCAAGTCCGAAGGAATTTCATACCATTCGCGCTTACCCGGAGGACGACCAATGAGAAGGGCATTTATGCGGAGCATCGCAGCGGGAGTGTTTGTCCTGTTTGTGGGCGCGGCATGCAGTCATGCGACGATGAGCCGCGCGAAGCCGCCGGTCACCGCTGCCGAAAAAAAGAGCGTGCATCTGCCCACACCCGAGCAGCGCGCGTTGGGGATCTATCAGCCTTACAGCGACGCCGACGTCGAGTTCATGACCGGCATGATCCCGCATCATGCGCAGGCCGTCATCATGGGGGGCTGGGCGCCGTCGCATGGGGCGCGCGGCGACGTCGCCATTCTGTGCGAGCGGATCGTTGTCGGCCAGGCCGACGAAATCCGATCGATGCAGCAATGGTTGCGCGATCGCGGACAGCCCGTGCCGGATGCCTCGTCCACGCGAATGCACATGAAAATGAACGGCGTGGAACACGATATGTTGATGCCCGGAATGCTCACGGACGAGGAAATGGCCGAACTGGACAAGGCCAGAGGCCCCGAATTCGTCCGCCTGTTTCTGATCGGGATGATCAAACACCACCAGGGCGCGATCGATATGGTGAACGATCTCTTCAAGGCCTATGGTGCGGCGCAGGACGACACCATTTACAAGTTCGCCTCGGACGTATTCTCCGACCAGTCGATTGAGATCGAAGTCATGCACAAGATGCTCGAATCGGGCGGCGGTCCGAAGTGATCGTTGCTCTACCCGCTTTCAACCATTGAATGGAGTCTCTTTTATGAATCTCAAATCGTTGTTTCCAGGATTGCTCGCCGGCGCGATCGTGATTGCCGCGTCATGCGCGCCGAAGAACGTGCCGTCCGCATCGGCGCCGAAGTCTGCACCGCCTGCACGGACCGCGCAGCCGGCCGCCACGCCTGTCCCCGCGGCTCAGCCGGCGGCAGCCCGTCCCGCTGTGCCCGTGCCGGCTGCGCCGGCGGCAGCGGCGCCAGCGGCAGCCGTTGCGGCTGCTCCGGCGCCCGGAGGCAATCCGGGAGCGCGCGGTGGCGAGCGGCCGGCTCCGCCTCCTCCGCCACCGGCGGTGATGCCGGCGCCGGTCACGCCGATCGTTTCGATGGCGGCGCCCAACCCGGATCCGCGCGTCGGTCTTCGTGCCGGCCGCTGGGACGCTGCGCAGGCGGCCTGGAACATGCG
>JAHFTY010000343.1 GCA_023265365.1 Acidobacteriota bacterium | reverse complement strand
GAACTGCTCTCCACCGCACGCATGCGATCGGGCGAGGAAACCCTGGCGGCCTGGCTGGCCGGACCGGCGGGACGAAACGAGATTGTGGAGCGGCAGCAGGCTGTCGAGGAACTCCGGAATCGCGTCGATTTGCGGGAAGACATCGCAATCCTGGGCACCAGCATCCGCACATCGATTCATCCGGAATTCCTGATGAAATGGGGCCGGTCGGAACGCGTTCTGAACAACCGGACGATGCGAATCGCTTTGCCGGTCCTGGCCTCGATCACCATTCCACTCCTGTTCACCTCGTTCTGGCCCTACATCCTTGCCGTCGATGCGGCCGTCGGCCTCTTCTACCGGCGCAGGGTGCGGTCCGTCATGGAGGCGGTCGAACGGCCTGAAAAGGAACTATCTCTACTCGCGCAGATCCTGGCACGCATCGAACGGGAACAGTTCACGTCACCGCGGCTTGTGGCACTGCGACGCGCTCTCGACACGGACGGCCTGCCGCCATCGCGACAGATCGGCCGGCTCGCCCGCATGATGGACATGCTGAACTGGAGGCGGAACGAGTTGTTCGCGGTCTTCTCGGTGTTCGTATTCTGGGCGAGCCAGATCACGTTCGCCGTCGAAGCATGGCGCAGCCGCTGCGGTCTGAAGGCCGTCCCGTGGTTGAACGCGGCCGGCGAGTTCGAGGCGTTGTGTGCCCTGTCCGGCTACGCATACGAACATCCTGACGATCCGTTTCCCGAAATCGTCGAGCGTGGACCGGTGTTCGAAGGGGAAGAGTTGAAACACCCACTCGTTCCCGCCGCACAATGCATTCCCAATTCGGTAAACCTCGGCGGTTCGCTTCAAATGCTGGTGGTCAGCGGTTCGAACATGTCCGGCAAGAGCACTCTTTTGCGAACCGTCGGAATCAATGCGGTCCTCGCGCTCGCCGGGGCGCCGGTACGGGCCAGGTCGCTGCGCATCTCACCACTGGAAGTCGGCGCGACCCTTCGAATTCAGGATTCGCTCCAGGCAGGGACCTCCCGCTTCTATGCGGAGATCCAGCGGATCCACCACATCATGGAACGGACCAAGGGCCCGCTTCCGGTGTTGTTTCTTCTCGACGAAGTGCTTCACGGAACGAATTCGCACGATCGCGCGGTGGGAGCCGAAGCCATCGTCAAAGGATTGGTCGGACGCGGCGCGATCGGGTTGGTGACCACACACGATCTCGCACTCGCACGGGTGGCCGAAACGCTGTCGCCGCGAGCGGCGAACGTCCATTTCGAAGATGAAATGATCGGCGGCAAGATGGTCTTCGACTATCGCATGCACCCCGGCGTCGTCCGGAAGAGCAATGCGCTGGCACTGATGCGGGCAGTCGGCCTGGAAGTGTGATCCCACATTTTCGACACGCGCGAATCATGTCTCCATTTTCCCACGGGCACACCAGGCCCGGAATACCAACGCCGCGTCCTCATCGGCAATCACGGTGAAGTCCGGGTGATCGTGAAGAGGATTGGCCGTCACTGCCGCGGCGACAATGCCGGCGGCTTGTTCACTCAGGTTCTGATAATCGCGCGCAATGATGACATGCACAAAGTTGGTCTCGCACTACGGCATCCATTGCGGGCACAGGCCTCCTGATCCGCATCGAGGCGGTCGCCAATGTGGAGATGCTCGTGCGGACGAATGCCGTAGATTCTTTGAATATGCTGAAGCGGTACCGGCGAGGGCTTCCAGAATCCAAGACTGCGGCACGAATATGACATATCAAAGTACCGCTCCAGCCCGAGAGCTCTGAGTTTGTACCTGCACTCGAAATCGCTGAGCGCCACCTGCCGGATCCCGGCTGCGGCAAGAGTCTCCAGCAACTGAACGACATTCTCCGGCGGACCAATCTGCCTGAGCGCGAGATCGAGCGCTTCCCTTTCCTTGTCACTGGCGGATGAAAACGGTTCCAACTCACTTTCGATCACCCGCGAACCGGGTTGCCGCCGCTGCCTTTCCACAAGCCAGTGGAACTTCCACACGTCGCGAATATCCTTTCGGATCTCGGCCCAACCGCCGGCACGGAGCTTTCGAGGGGCCAGCCGGATCAGCGCTCTTGTCAGCTCCGCGTAGGAGAAGAGCGTGCCATCCACATCCCAGCTCACGACTTTGACGCCTGTGGCGGACGGACAATGGACCCGGCGTACGGTTTGTGGCGGCGCGGCGGGGACGTTGACGCGTTCCATGGCTCACATTCCCCGGCGCGAATGCGAAGACGACGTCCGCTCCGGAACCGGCACGCGGCTCATCTGGAGCCAGGCCAGATGCGGCCGTATGTGGTGGGCCTGATGCATGGAGAGTCCAAGCGAAAACCAGTAAAGAAACCGGCTATGGTAGTCGTGCGATCGCGTTTCCGGAGCGCCGGTCGAATAGCCCTCGTGGGTTTTGATCGCGAACCAGTACCAGAGCAACAGCGAATGGATTCCGGCCGGCAGCAGGAATCCGATCAGGACGCGTTCCACACCGGCCACACCCATGAGAGCGCCATACACCAGAGCAACCGCGAGGTAGTTCAGGCCGCACTCGATTCGATCAGGGCGCGGGAAGCGATGGCTGCGCCACAGCCAGGCGGCCCAATGATATGGCAGCGCAAAGGCACGGAGCGGGATCTGCCAGGCATGCCGCGTGTTCAGAAACTCATCCGGATCGAGTTCCGGAATGTTGGTTGCCGCGTGATGATGCAGATGCGTCTTTCTGAAGGTGACGTAAGGAACCGTCGTGGGCAACAGGGCCAGCCTCCCCCACCACTGATTTGAGGATCTGTTATTTCCGAGATGTCCGTGTACACTTTCGTGGGCCATCACACCGGCCACAAAATGAAGGTAAGCGCGGAGGAGAACGTCGAAGGCGTATGCGATCAT
>JAHFTY010000057.1 GCA_023265365.1 Acidobacteriota bacterium | reverse complement strand
GACCTTCGCCGTATTCAAAGCGACCAGGTTATCGAGCTGAAAATGCAGGTACGCATGGCGGATCTCATCGAAATGGGGCGTCGCCGACTGGCCCAGGATCACGAAGTAGTTGTCCTGGTCGCTACGGACATTCACGCTGTTGAGCGGAGCCGCAAGTTCGACAAAGATGTCCAGGGTCCGCGGCGTAACGCCTCCGAACGGAACGCGGAGGTAGGCGTCTGTTCGTACAATTAGGTCGCGAATCGACGGACCGAGACGGTTGATCTCGGCATCGTACTGGGGCTTCAGATCCTGCCACATCGATGAAAACCGGAGCTGCCCGTAGACCTCCCGAAGCAAATCGACAAAACCATACACATCGCGCGCGTCCGGCGGCAGGAACTCCTCCCGGTAAGGAAGCTTGAAGGCGGGAGGGTCCGTCAGCCGGACAGCCAGCGAGATGTATTTGGAAAGCTGCGCATCGTCGGTTTGACTGCGCTTATGGGCTTGATAGAAGTCCTGCAGCTTCACGCTCAGTTCCGGTGTCAACTGCTTCGCCATGTTGCGGGCGGCGATGCGAACCGGATGGTATCGCTGCCCGAGTTCCACGTCGAAACCGGCTGCGTTCAAAGCCGTCATCATCGTGAAAAGTCGAAGATCGCTGTCGATCACGACGGCGCCCGTCGATTGCGCCGAACCGGCCGCCGCGACGGAAAATATCAGGAGGGCCACAAGGCTGAAATGACGAAACATGGCACCCAGCATAGCAAAAAACGGTCCGGACCACTCCCGGCAGGCTCCGAACAACCCGTCGCGGTCCTCTGCTATGCTGGCCGGATGGAATTTGGCATCTCGACACAGTTTTACAGGAAGGGCCGGGTCACCGTGGACACGCTCGAAACATTGCGGAAGGCCGGCTACCACCGCATCGAATTGTTCTGTAATCGCCCGCATTTCGACTTTCACGACCGAAGTCTCGGCCGGTCGGTTGGACGCTGGTTCGAAGAAAACGCCATGCCAGCCCCCTCGTTTCATTTGCCGTTTTTTGAAGACGACGGTACCCGGAAACGCTGGATCTCTCCGCTGGATCCCGAAAGGCGCAATCGCGAAGATGCGCTCGACCAGATGAAGCGCTGCCTCGAACTGGCCGAGCGCGTCAGGCCGGAGTACGTCGTCATGCATCTTGGAAATCCAGGCGATTCATATACTCCCGTCGCTTTCGAATATGCGTTTGCGGCCATTTTCCAGATCCGTCAGTTCGCCGGGGTGAACGTCATGGTCGAAAACATTCCAAATGCGATCTCGACCATCGATCGCATCCGGGAATTCAAGCGCGCGGCGGAGCTTTCGGATATCGGAATTTGTTACGATAGCGGGCACGGTCAACTGCAGGGTTTGACCGGCGACCTGGATTTTTTCAGCGCCACGCACATACACGACAACCACGGCGAACGTGACGACCATCTCTGGCCTTTCGAAGGGAAAATCGACTGGCCGGCATTCATTGAAAAACTCGTGGTCGCCGGATACGAAGGTCACTTCACGTTCGAAGCCCGCGGCGACGATCTGAATCACGGCGACCGGGTCCGCAGCCGGCTCCGCGATCTGTGGGACGAAGCGCGGGCTTCGATCGAGGAATACAGGCTGAAGTACAAGGTGAAGAATGAAGACAGTCGATCTTAGAGTGGTTCACAAGGGTGGAGCGCCCGCCGAGCCGTTCAGGCTTCAGGGGTGGGTGCGGAGCCATCGGGCTTCGAAACAGGTGTCGTTCATCGAGTTCTCGGACGGAACGTCGATCACCCATCTCCAACTGGTCGTCGAACCGGCGCTTCCCAGCTATGCCGCCATCGCGGCCCGCATCACGACGGGCGCCGCGGTCGAGGTCATCGGAACGCTGGTCGATTCGCCCGGAGGCAAACAAAAATACGAATTCCGCGTCTCCGGCATTCAACTCGTCGGCGACGCCGACGCCGCGACCTACCCCCTTCAGAAGAAAGGCCACACTCTCGAATTTCTTCGCGAAATCCAGCATCTGCGTCCCCGCACCAACACCCTTGGCGCCGTCTTCCGGCTCCGAAGCGCGGCGGCCATGGCGATTCACCGGTTTTTCGACGAGCAGGGCTTCTATTACGTCCACACACCGATCATCACCACCTCCGATGCCGAGGGCGCTGGGGAGATGTTCCACGTCACGACGCTCGATCTGGCAAACGTTCCCAAGATCGATGGACACGTGGATTTCTCGAAGGACTTTTTCAACGCGGAAGCAAGCCTGACCGTTTCCGGCCAGCTTGAAGGCGAGATCGTCGCGACCGCCCTGAAGAAGATCTACACGTTCGGCCCCACGTTTCGCGCCGAGAATTCGAACACCGCCCGGCATCTGTCCGAGTTCTGGATGATCGAACCCGAGGTGGCGTTCCTCGATCTTGAAGGAAATATGGCGCTGGGCGAATCGTTCATCAAATACCTGATCACCGACGTGCTCGATCATTGCGAAGACGAACTCGCGTTTCTCCACGCTCGAGAATGGGTCAAGGAACCCGGCCTGATGGACACGCTCAAAGCGCTCGCAAATTCCACTTTTGAAAAACTGGATTACACCGAGGCCATCCGGATTCTGGAGAAGAGCGGCAAGTCGTTCGACTTCCCGGTGAAGTGGGGCATCGATCTTCAGACCGAACACGAACGTTATCTGACCGACGAGCATGTGAAGGGTCCGGTCTTCGTCGTCAATTACCCGAAACAGATCAAGGCCTTCTACATGAAGGTCAACGCCGACGACAAGACCGTCCGCGCCATGGATATGCTGGTTCCGAGGCTCGGGGAAATCATCGGCGGCTCGCAGCGCGAGGAGAGACACGACGTTCTGTTAAACCGCATACGGCAGATGGGGCTCCCCGAGGCAAATTACTGGTGGTACCTCGAGCTCCGTAAATTTGGGACCGTTCCGCATTCCGGGTTCGGCCTCGGGTTCGAACGATTCCTGATGTATGCCAGCGGCATGCAGAACATCCGGGATGTCATTCCTTTCCCGAGATTTCCCGGGTTCGCCAGGTTCTAACAAAGAGGGTGTATGCAGGAGATTGCAATCATTGGAGTCCCGATGGACCTCGGAGCGGACCGCCGGGGCGTCGACATGGGACCGTCCGCGTTGCGGTATGCGGATTTGAACGAGAAGCTCCAGGCTCTCGGATACGAGGTCGAGGATCACGGGGACATGGACGTGATCATTCCGGAAACGCGCCACTACGGAGATCCCCACGCGAAGTACCTCGACGAAATCGCCGACGCCTGCCGGCGCCTGGCGCAAACGGTCGTGCAGGCATATGAAGAAGGAAAGACGCCCCTGGTTCTGGGCGGCGATCATTCGATTGCGGTGGGAACCGTGTCCGGAATGTCGGAAGCATTCCGCCGGCAGAACAAAACACTGGGCCTGATCTGGTTCGACGCGCATGCGGACATGAACACACCCGAAACTTCACTCAGCGGCAACGTTCACGGAATGCCGATGGCCGCAATTCTCGGCTATGGTCCGAAGCCATTGACGCACATTTTCGATTTCGCTCCCAAGATACTTCCGGGAAATGCCGTGATCGTCGGTCTTCGCGACGTCGATCGCGCAGAGGCGGAACTGCTCAAGAGAATCGGTATGCGCGTGTTCACGATGAAGGAAATCGACAAACGCGGCATCGGAACCGTCCTCGACGAAGCCCTCTCCATCGTGACCCGTGGAACCGACGGCTTTTCCTGTACGCTCGATGCCGACTTCCTCGATCCCACCGATTCGCCCGGCGTCGCGACTCCCGTGCGCGGCGGCGCCGATTACCGGGAAGCGCACCTGGCGATGGAGATGATTTCCGATACGAAGAAAATGGCGTCGTTTGAAATCACGGAAATCAATCCGATCCTCGATGAAAAGAACAAGACCGCCGCGTTCGGCGCCGAGTTGATCCTGTCCGCGTTCGGGAAACAGATCTTGTAATAACGGGAGGCCGCGATGAGCTCCCTCAAAGACGTCCTCGAAACCTACACAAAAGAAGGCGAACTCTGGGAACCTCTCGAAAACGGGAGACTCCGCTGTTTTGCGTGCGGCCACCGCTGCGTCATCTTCGACGGCCTCGACGGCATCTGCCGCGTCCGCTTCAACCGCGGAGGCAAACTTCTGGTGCCCCACGGTTACGCCGGCGCCCTGCAACTCGACCCGGTCGAGAAGAAGCCTTTCTTCCACGCTCTGCCGGGATCCCTCGCGATGAGTTTCGGTATGCTCGGCTGCGATTACCACTGCGGATACTGCCAGAACTGGATGACTTCGCAGACACTCCGCGATCCCAACGCTGTTGCGCCTCCCCATCTGCTGACGGCCGGGCAGTTCGTCGACGTTGCGGTAAAGCAGGGCGCGCGAATCGTCGCCAGCACTTACAATGAGCCGCTGATCACCAGCGAATGGGCCGTCGAGATCTTCAAGCTGGCGCGCGCGGCGGGATTGAAAACGTCGTATGTCTCGAACGGAAACGGGACGCCGGAAGTCCTGGCCTACCTCAAACCCTGGGTCGATCTGTACAAAGTCGACCTCAAGAGCTTTCAGGATCGCAATTACCGCAAACTCGGCGGCGTGCTTCAGAACGTGCTGGACACCATCGAACGTCTGCACGCCATGAAATTCTGGGTGGAGATCGTGACCCTCGTGATACCGGGATTCAACGATTCCGCCGGGGAACTCCGCGACATCGCTCAGTTTATCGCGAAGGTCTCACCCGAGATCCCGTGGCACGTCACGGCCTTTCACCGGGACTACCGGATGACCGACCCGGATAACACGCCGGCATCGACTCTGCTTCGCGCCATCGGGATCGGAAAGTCGGCCGGCCTGCATTTCGTCTATGCCGGCAACCTGCCGGGTCACGTCCAGAATCTCGAAAACACCTATTGCCCGGCCTGTGGAGAGTTATTGATCGAACGTCGCGGTTTTCACGTGCGGCAGATCCGCCTGAGGGATGGCGCCTGCCCGAAGTGCTCAAGGGGCATTCCGGGAGTTTGGTTGTAGCGCGCCGAACACCGACTCCACCTGCCGGCGAGTGTCTTCAAGGGATCCGGAATTCTCGATCACAAAGTCCGCGTACCGGACTTTGTCTTCCATCGGCATTTGGGAAGCGATTCGCGCCTCGATCTGCTCATCGGTCAATGCGGATCTTTCTTTCAGCCGGCGCTTCTGCGCTTCCGGAGAACACGCCACGACAATGATCTTGTCGTAGTTCTTATACGATCCGGATTCGATCGTCAGCGCGGCGTCGGCAATCCCGATGGCGTTGGGATCGCGTTTCTCCAGTTCGTCCATCCAGTCTTTCTGATATTGGATGACGGCGGGGTGGACGATGGCATTCAGGCGGCGCCGCGCATCGGGGTTGTTGAAAACGGTTTCTCCGAGGACGGCGCGGTCGATCGAACCATCGGCTGACCTAACCTGCGGACCGAAAGCTTCCACAACCTCACGATTGACGGGATGACCGGGATTGAAGAAACCGTGAACGACGGCATCGGCGTCGACGAGGCGGCAGCCGAGTTCGGCAAACATCTTTCCGACCGTGGATTTCCCGGTGGCGATCCCTCCGGTCAATCCGACGCGCAGCATCAGAGGCCCCGTCGCATACGGGCGGCTTTGATCGTATTGCGCATCAAGACGGCGATGGTCATGGGACCGACCCCTCCGGGGACGGGCGTCATCATGGACGCGACTTCCCTCACTTCCCGTTCATGGACGTCGCCAACCCAGATGTAACCGCGTTTCTCGAAGTCCTTCCAGCGGACCGAATCCTTTCCGAAAAGCCGCTCGATCTCGGCGCGATCCGAAACCTGGTTCGTTCCGACATCGATCACCACCGCTCCGGGCTTCACATGATTGGCGGTGATCATCGCGGTCCGGCCGATCGCGGCGACCAGGATGTCCGCCTGACGCGTGATGTCCGCAAGATGCCGGGTCTTCGAATGGCAGATCGTGACCGTCGCATTCGCATGCATCAACAGAACGGCCTGTGGTTTCCCGACGTCGTCGCTGCGGCCGAGAACCACGGCATTCGCGCCTTCCGTCTGCACGCCGGACCGTTTCAGCAGTTCCATCACGCCGGCGGGCGTGCAGGCAACCAGACTCTCGTGCCCGAGCAGGAGCGACCCAAGATTGCTCGAATGGAATCCGTCGACGTCCTTCGACGGCAGGACGGATTCGAGCACGGCATGCTTGTCGATCTGTTTCGGAAGGGGAAGCTGGATCAGAATGCCGTCGACGCTGTCATCTTCGTTCACGGACCGGATGCGCGCCAGCAACTCCGCAGTAGTCACCGGGCCGGGAATGACGATTTTCCGGCTCCGGATTCCGAGTTGCTCGCAGGTGCGCGCCTTCATGTTGACGTAGGCGGAAGACGCCGCGTCGTCACCCACGAGAATCACGGTCAGTCCGGGTTGTACGCCTTTCTGTTTCAAGCCGGCAACTTCGGAAGCGACCTCTTTTTTGATGTCGCCGGCGATCCCGGCGCCGTTTATAAATGTCGCTGGCATAAGTGAATCATCATACACTGGGACCAATGAATTCGATGTTGATGGTCGTGGCGTTGACGATGTCTGGCTTGTTCCCATCCACCATCGAACGCGCTCTGACACTCGCACGAAACCATGAGTGGGCGGGCGCCGCAGCCGCACTCGATCAGGCCGCCGCCGAGGACCCCGCACTCTTCGCAGCCAACAACTTCCATTATCTTCGCGGACGGCTCGCGGAAAACCAATACGACTGGACGCGCGCGCGCCAGGAGTTTCAGGCAATACCTCCCGGCAATCCCCTTGGCGTTCTCGCCGTTTGGCACACCGCCATTGCGGCCGCGCGCGCCCAGGATGACGCGGCAACCGGACTGTTGTACGCGCAGCTTCCTGCGGATTTTCCGGCCGATTTCAAGATGCAGCTGGCCCGAATCTCGTCAACGGATCTGGCCTTGAAAATCTATCGATCCCTGGCGTCACGGGAAGCGCGGCTCGAACACGCCCGCATCACCGATGACAAGCCTGCCCTGTGGTCATTGATCCGGGAGCGCAAGGACGACGATGCCGGATTGCAGGCGGCGCGCCTGGCGGCCCCGGCGGCATCCACGGCAAAGGAAATGATCGAGGTCGCGGATACTTACCTGGCCCATCGGCAATTTGAATATGCGTATCCGCTCTACCAGGCCGCGGCAAAAGATCCTGTATTTGCAGCCGACAGTCGATACCAGATCGCGCGAATACAGTTCCTGCGGGAGGATTTTCGGTCCGCCCTTGAAACCTACCGGTCGATCGCAAAGGATTTTCCGGACACGGATTGGCAACGGGACTCCGATTACCAGGTTGCGAACGGCTACTGGAGGCTCGGCGAATACAAATCGGCAGAACAGGCCTACCTCGACTACCTCTCGAAATACGGAAGCCGGGGAATGGAAGATGCGGCGATCCGAAATCTGGTGGATGTCTACCGCGTTCTCGGCGACAACACGAAAGCTATCGCCTGGATCGACAAGGCCCTTGCCGGAAAACGGCCTCCGGCCAGCCGCCAGATGTTCATCTTCACGAAGGCCAAGGTGCTTTACACGCAGAAGCGTTACACGGCGGCCGCCCTGCTGTTCCGTCAGCTTGGGAGGGCAGCCGTTCGCTCGACACCCGGCGGGACGACACGGGAAGAAGCACGGTTCTTCGAGGCGCTCTCGCTTTCGAAATCGGGAAACGCCGCCGCTGCGAAAACGATCTGGCGGGATCTTGCTTCGGACACCCGAAGCTACTACGGCGTTAAATCCGCCGAAAAACTTGGAGAACGGAACGCGGCTGGGGCCACCGACATTTGCGGGGCAGGCACGGATACGGTTCTGCAGACGGCCATGGCGGATCTTGGCGCAATGCGCCGTCCCTTGAAGTCGGTCATGGATCCACCGGTCGCCGGCGCTTTTTCCGAACTGCTGTTCCTCGAGCTGTGGGATGAAGCGTCGATCTGGAGTGAGGGCCGCGGAGAACGCCCCGGCTACCGGACGGCTGCGGAACTGGCGTACGCGGCCGGACGCTTTCATCGGGCGATCGCGAACGCGGATCGGCTGCCGAAATCGGATTCCGCCACGCTGGGTTTGTTGTATCCGGCGGGTTTCCGGCGGCTGGTCTGCAACGAAGCGTCGAAGAACAACGTCGACCCGCTCTGGCTTCACGCGATCATCTGGCAGGAGAGCAAGTACAACCCCAATGCCCGGTCCGGCGCGTCAGCCCGCGGTTTGATGCAGTTCATTCCCGAGACCGCAAACGTGGTCGGCGCCTCGATCGGCATGCCGGAGTTCACCCTCGATCGTTTGTATGACCCGGGCGTGAGCATCGCGATGGGCGCGAAGTACTGGGCGTCTCTCATCGGCGAACTCCAGAGTGAAGTGCTGGCGCTGGCCGCATACAACGGCGGCATCGATAACGTCCGCCGATGGAAAAACAAATGGCCTGACGGCGACGACGATTTCTTCGTCGCCGATATCGGATTCGTCGAAACCAAGAAATACGTGATGGCCGTCTACGGAGCCTACGCCGGGTACCGGTCCCGGCAATAATGCGTCAGGAAAGAATCTTCTTTGCAGTCCTCTTCGCGGCGGTGGCAATCCTGGGGATCGTCATCCTGCTGCCTTTCCTGACCTACATCGTCCTGGCGGCCATTCTCACCTACACGCTTTTTCCCGTCCATCACTTCATTACAAACCGGGTGCGCCGGCCCGGCCTGAGTGCCACGCTTTCGATCGTCATCGCGCTGATCCTGATGGTTCTGCCGGCGTTCTTCCTTGTTTCGGAGCTCGTCCAGCAGGTTTCCGGCGCCTACACCAACTTCCAGGCGGACAATCTGCAGCGCGTCGCCGACTACCTGAGCGGCATTACAGGGAACCGGATCGATTTCCAGGGCATGGTGACGTCCAGCATCGAACAGATTCGCCGTTCAATCGTCGGCCTGGCGCCGGACATCCTGGGATCCATCACGGATATCACGCTCGGCCTGTTCATCATGTTCTTTGTGATGTTTTACGGCTTCAAGGAAGGCGAAGGGTTTCTTCTCAGAATCAAGGGACTGCTGCCGCTGGATCCCCAGTTGAAGGAGTCGCTCTTCTACGAAATGCGGACGATCACCCAGGCCGTCCTTTACGGGCAGGTGATGACGGCCGTCATCCAGGGAACCCTGGGAGCAATCGGGCTCCTGGTTTTCGGAATCCAGGGATGGCTCTTCTGGGGAGCGATCATGATCATCACGGCGTTTCTCCCCGTCCTGGGCACACCCATCATCTGGGTGCCCGCCGCCGTGAGCCAGTTGCTGGACGGTGAAACCGCCCGAGGCGTCGGCCTGCTGATCTACGGCTCGACGATCGTCATGAACATCGACAATTTCATCCGGCCGCGACTGGTCAGCGGGCGCACGAAAGTCCACCCGGTACTGATCCTGATCGGAGTTCTGGGAGGCCTTAAGATTTTCGGCTTTATCGGAATGCTGGTCGGTCCGCTGATCCTCGCTCTGCTCGTGGCACTCATCAAGTTCTACGAGCAGGCCTATCGCCATGGAACCCTTTCCGGGACCGGAGCTCCGGGAACGTCCTGACTCCCCGATGGCGTTACAGGCTGGCGAGCGACAGCCCGACAAATACCGCGTAGAACATCGCCATCGCCACCAGCGCAATCCGGCGCCACATGGGCGGACGCAGTTCCACAGGCAATAACCGCGTGTTGACGTACAAAAGGTGCGGCGCGGCCACAACGAAGATAAAACCGGCGACGTTCGCGCCAAGCTTCAACAGCACGAAAGGTTGGGCCAGCCGCAACGCGATGATCCCCCACGTGACGAGCGCCGCAAGCACCGCGTAATACACGGCGCGCACATCTCCGCCCCGCCAGGTCCGCACGCGGGCGCTTCCGGTCCACAGAATGTCGGTGATCGATCGCACCATCGCCTCAAGGTTATCCAATTGCGTCTTGAACAGTATCCATGCGCCGATGAACGCAATCGATCCGGCGACTGCCGCGCCGATCCGCGCATCGACCGAACTCGCCAGCGCGGCGCTGATCCCCAATCCCTGGATGTCCATCCCTTTCGGCAGAAACGCGACATAGAGCAGGCCCGGCAGGATCATTCCGGCAATCGCTCCGCAGAAAAACACCACCCATTGGTCGGCGCGGATAATCCGCCACCAGCCTCGCCAGAGTTCCATCGACTCGTGGTCGGGCGTGAAAATGAAACCGCTGTGCGCGAGATTCACTTTCTGGCCACCCACGGCCGCCGGAATGTAGCCGGCGCGTTCGCCCATTCCGTAGCCTTTGTCGCGGGCCCAGTTCGACAGTGTGACGTTGACACAGCCTCCGCATCCGGAATACGCAACGAGGGCCGCGATCAGAACAAAATCCACGCCCGACGGCATGAAGTCGAACGACCGGCTCGCGGTGTCAAAGCCGGCCAGTCCGGAAATCGCGGAAACCCATGTCGCCGGCGGCACGAACAAAAGCGCCATCAGCAGGAAGCTGCCGAGAATGCAGACGAGCAGAATCCAGTTGAGGATCTCGAGCGTGCGCTCGATTCGGCGCCCCACCAGAAGGATCGCGACACACGCGAGATACGCAGAAACTCCGATCAAGTAAATCGTCGACGTATCCGCCGCCACCGCGAGCCGCTTCGTCACCAGAAAGAAAATCGCGCCTGCCGCCGTGCCCGCCCAGGCGGGCCAGCCGACCTGCAGGAAATAGAGGATGGAATAAACCCACGCCCACAACGTCGACGACGGGCGCGTCCGCATGAATCCCGTGAAAACGGGCTCGCCGGTCGCGATCGTGTAACGCATCAACTCGGTATTGAAGATGGTCTGAAACAGCACCGCAACCAGCGTGATCCACAAAAGCGAGAATCCATGCTTCACGAAAACGGCGGGGCCCAGCAAAAACTCTCCGCTCCCGATCGACACACCCAGCACGATGATTCCGGGCCCCACCACCTTGAGCCATCCGAGCCCACGGGGGCTCGGCGGAACCGGCAGACTGGCCCGCTCCCACGCGGGGAGGCCGGACCTCGCCTCGAGAGGCGCCTCAACGGTTGTCGGCATGCGCGGCATCTTACCACCGGCTTTTTTCGCCGCCAGTCAAAACCTCAACCGGAATCGATTCCCAGGACGGACCACCCCGGCGCTTCGCGCCACCCCTCCTCGTCGAGGAGGGGAAAACCGCTTTTCCTCGATTTCGCTTTATTTTGGAAAGCAGCGACTCGCTGAGGAGTCCCCATAACAGGCCTGCTGGCCCAGGCAATAACTGTAAGGAAGCAGGGGCCGCCTACTTCCTTCAGAGGGGATATGTTCAGGCGCTTGGAAGGTTTCCCCTCCTCAGCGAGGAGGGGTGGCGCGAAGCGCCGGGGTGGTGGATCTCTGGCCGTTAGAGCAGTTCGTAGCTGGGGCCGCCGCCGCCTTCCGGCGTGACCCAGTTGATGATCTCGTAGGGATCCATGATGTCGCAGGTCTTGCAGTGGACGCAGTTGGACGCGTTGATCTGCAGCTTCAACCGGCCCCCGTCGGCGGCGGTCATTTCGTACACGGCGGCAGGACAGAAGTGCTGGCAGGGATTGCCGTATTCCTCCGTGCAGCGTGTGTGGCAGATGTCCGGCTGCAACACAACCAGATGGCAGGGCTGATCTTCGTCGTGGTCGGTGCCGGAGTTATAGACATCGGTCAGTTTGTCGAACGTGATCTTGCGATCGAACGGAGTTTCCCGGATAGGGGGGACGTTCGCGCCGTAATACTCCCGAAGACGTTTCATCCGGGCGTGACCGGCTTTGTTCTCATATCGATTTCGCACGCCTCGGCCGCCCGTGATCATCTGCAGGCCGGTATGGAACATCGCCGAATAGAAGCCGTGTTCCCACGCCTGATGGAAATTCCGAACCCCCCACAGTTCCTCTTTGATCCAGCTCTTTTCAACGAGTTGCTCAAACTTCCGGAGCCTGCCGGCGGAAAAATCGTTCGCTTCGACCGCCTCGAAAGCCGCCTCCGCCGCCAGCATTCCGCTTTTGAAAGCCATATGAATGCCCTTCAGGCGCATCGAATTCAGAAATCCTGCGGAGTCGCCGATGATCACGCCGCCATTGAAGTAGTACTGCGGCATCGCCCAGTATCCGCCCTCGGGAATGGTCTTCGCGCCGTAGGAAAACAGCGTGCCGCCTTCGAGAAGGCTCTTGATGAAAGGATGCGTCTTGAATTCCTGAAAGCGGCCATGGGGATCGACTCGAGGATCGAGGTAATCGAGCCCGATAACAAATCCAATGGAAACCCGGCCGTCGGCCATGTTGTAAATGAAGCCACCGCCGAACTCTTCGTTCCGCAGAGGCCAGCCCATGGTGTGGAGCACGCGCCCCCCGGCGGACTTCTGGCTGGGAATGTCCCAGATTTCCTTCACTCCTGCGGCGTAAACCATCGGGTTCCTGCCCGCGTTCAGGTTAAATCGGGCCGCGAGTTGTTTGGTCAGGGAGCCGCGCGAGCCTTCCGCGAGGATGGTGACCTTGGCGCGAACGTCGATGCCGGGTTCGTAGTTTCCTTTTGGTTTTCCGTGCTTGTCGATGCCTTTGTCGCCGGTTCGGACGCCGACAACGGTTCCGTCCTCGATCAGCATCTCGGCGCCGGAGAAACCGGCAAAGATGTCGACGCCGCTCGCCTCGACCTGTTCGCCGAACCACCTGACGAACTTGTTGAGCGAGATGATGTAGTTCCCGTGATTCTGGAGCGGAGGCGGCGTGATCGGGAGTTTGAATTTCCCGCTCTTCGTCAGATACAGGACGGCGTCGTCATCGACGGGATTTTCGATCGGAGCGCCCTTTTCCTTCCAGTCCGGCATCAATTCATTGATGCCCCGGGGATCCATCACCGCGCCGGAGATGATGTGGGCGCCGAGTTCTTTGCCCTTTTCGAGGACGGCAATCGACACGTCCTTCCGGTTGGCCTTGTTGAAGAGCCGGCGGAGATGATAGGCGGCAGCAAGGCCTGCCGGGCCGCCGCCGACGATGAGGACGTCGACTTCGAGTGTTTCGCGTTCGGGCATAACTTCAGTTTACTCTTCGTATTTCCTGAAGAGCAGCGATGCGTTGGTTCCGCCGAAGCCAAAGGAATTGGAGAGCGCATAACGCAGAGGCTTCCTGCGCATCACGTGGGGAACGTAGTCCAGGTCGCAATCCGGATCGGGATTGTCGAGGTTGATCGTCGGCGGCATGATCCCGCGTTCCACTGCCAGGGACGTGATGCCGGCCTCCACCGCTCCAGCCGCGCCGAGCAGGTGCCCGATCATGGACTTCGTGGAGCTGACGGACAGTTTGTACGCATGGTCGCCAAACAGCCTCTTGATGGCGAGCGTTTCGACGCGGTCGTTCGGCGGGGTCGATGTGCCGTGAGCGTTGATGTAATCGATCTGATGGGGTTCGATGCCGGCATCCTTGATCGCGTTCATCATCACACGCTGCGCGCCATTACCGTCATCCGGGGGCATGGTGATATGGAAGGCATCGCCGCTCATGCCGTAGCCGACGAGTTCGGCAATGATCGGCGCACCGCGTTTTTTGGCCAGCGAGAGCTCTTCGAGCACAAGGATGCCGGCGCCTTCGCCCACGACGAATCCATCACGATCCTTGTCGAAAGGCCGGGACGCGCGTTGCGGCTCTTCATTGCGTGTGGACAGAGCGCGCATTGCGGCAAAACCGCCCACGCCCATCGGCGTGATCGCCGCTTCCGAACCGCCGCAAATCATGACATCCGCCTCGTCGCGCGCGATCACGCGGTAGGCATCGCCGACGGCGTGAGCTCCGGACGAACAGGCCGTGCACGGCGCAGAGTTCGGTCCCCGGGCCCCGAATCGGATGGAAACCTGGCCTGCGGCGAGGTTGATGATGCTGGACGGAATGAAGAATGGAGAGATTTTCCGCGGCCCGCCCTCGAGCAGCGCCTGATGTTCGCGCTCGATAACGGTGAATCCACCGATTCCGGATCCGATGAACACGCCCGCACGCTCGGAAAGCTCGGGCGTAATGTCGAGCCCGGACTGCTTCATTGCGAAGTCCGCCGCAGCCACCGCGTAATAGATGAAAAAGTCCATCTTCTTGAGATCTTTCCTGTCGAACCACTTCAGTGGATCGAAGTCTTTGACCTCTGCCGCGATGCGTGTCGAAAACTGTGCTGTGTCGAAACGGGTGATATCGGCCACCCCGCTCCGTCCGTCGCACAGCCCCTGCCACGTTTTCTCTGTCCCTGTACCCAGTGCCGTAACCAGCCCGACGCCGGTGACGACGACGCGTCTATTGTTCAATTCAAACCTCGCCTACGACTTCGGAAGGTGGGCCTCAATGTAATTGATGGCATCCTTGACGGTCGTGATCTTTTCCGCATCCTCGTCCGGGATCTCGATACCGAAACCCTCTTCCAGCGCCATGACCAACTCGACCGTGTCCAGCGAGTCCGCGCCAAGGTCGTCAATAAACGACGCGGTTGGCGTGACTTCCGTTTCGTCCACGCCCAATTGTTCAACAATGATCTGTTTCACCTTGTCTTCGGTTGAAGAAGCCATTACTCGAATCCTCCTTATCGGACAAACCAGCGATTATAGGAGCGCAGCAAAAACGTTTTCCAGCGATTTCTCGTCTTCGGCATTCTGCATTCTAACGGACTTGTCGACTGAACGAATGAGTCCGATCAAAACCTTGCCGGGCCCCACTTCCACAAACGTCGAAGCGCCTTCCGACACCAGGCGCTGAACACTTTCCTGCCACCGGACCGGCCGCGAGACCTGCCGCTTCAGCGCTTCACGGGCATCGGCGCCCCGGGTGACCGGCTTCGCGTCCACGTTCGTGATCAGCGGGCAGTTCAGGTCCGCAAACGTGAGCCGGTCCAGATCCACGGACAGCCGTTCTTCAGCCGGCTTCATCAGCGCGCAGTGGAACGGCGCGCTGACCTGGAGCATGATCGCACGTTTGGCGCCCGCCTCTTTCGCGAGCACCGTCGCGCGTTCCACCGCCTCGCGGTTGCCGGCGATCACGACCTGGCCCGGCGAATTCAGATTGGCCGGTGAAACGACCTGGCCGTCCGCGGCTTTTTCGCAGATGGCCGCGACCTCGGCCGGCTCAAGCCCCAACACCGCCGCCATCGCACCGACTCCGACCGGAACGGCTTCCTGCATGTACTGCCCGCGACGCCGCACCAGCGCGACGGCAGCGGCCAGCGTCAAAGCGCCTGCGGCCACCAGAGCGGAATACTCGCCAAGGCTATGGCCTGCAACAAAGTCCGGCCGAAGCCCCTTCTCTTCGAGAATACGCAACACGGCAATCGAGGCCGTCAGGATTGCAGGCTGCGTGTTCTCGGTGAGTCTCAGTTCGTCATCCGGCCCCTCGAAACACAATTTCGAAAGAGGGAAACCCAGCACCCGATCCGCCTCATCGAAGACGGAACGCGCGACACGGTATCTGGCGGCGAGTTCGCGCCCCATTCCCGCATATTGGGATCCCTGTCCTGGAAAGACAAACGCTGTGCTCAGGTTGATGCCTCCGGCGCTTGAAACGATCGGGAATCCCTCACACGGTACTCACAGTCTTGGTGAGTCCCAGTTTCCTGAACTCCGTGTCGATGGCGTGATTCACGTTGTGCTTGCAGAACTCATTCGCGACGCGGATGGCATTCTTGATGGCGTTCGGGTTCGAACGGCCGTGGCAAACGATGGTGATGCCGTTGATGCCCAGCAGCGGCGCGCCGCCATACTCGGAGTAATCCAACCGCTTGTTGAAATCGCGGAAGGCTCGCTGGGCAAGGATGTATCCGACCTGTGCCTGGAGTGTCTTTTTGATTTCCTGTCCGAGCATGACCCGGAATGTTTCAATCAGGCCTTCGCTGAGTTTCAACGCCACGTTACCGGTAAACCCGTCGCAGACAATGACGTCCACTTCGCCTTTGAAAATATCGCGGCCCTCGCAATTGCCGATGAAGTTGATGGGCGCGCGTTTCAGCGACTTGAAGGCCTCTTTGGTCAGTTCGTTGCCCTTGGTGTCTTCTTCGCCAATGGAGAGCAGGCCGACGCGCGGTCGCCGGATGCCGAAGATGGCGCGGGAGTAGATGTCGCCCATGATGGCGAACTGCTCCAGGTGATGCGCCTTGCAGTCGACGTTGGCGCCGACATCCAGAAGGATGGCCGGCTTTCCCTTCTGGGTGGGGAGTACGGTGGAAAGAGCAGGACGGTCCACCACGGGCAGAGTCCCCATGACGAGCTTGGAGGTCGCCATCACGGCACCGGTGTTGCCCGCGCTGACGATGCCGGACACGCCCCCGTCCCGCATCAGTCGTGCGGCAACGCGGATCGAGGAATCGCGTTTGCGGCGAACGGCGGTGGCGGCGGAGTCGTCCATCGTGATGACCTCGCTGGCGTGCACGACGTCGATGGAAAGACCGGCGGTGTGGTGCTTCGCCAGCGCCTCGCGAATCCGATCCTCCTGACCGACGAGCGCGATGGCCACGCCAAACTGGGCGGCGGCCTGAATGGCCCCGTCGACCTCGCTCACGGGAGCGTGATCGCCCCCCATCGCATCCACAGCGATCCTGATCATGAAAGAATCTCGAATGGCGAATATCGAATGGCGAATTGGAGAACCGTATCTCCCCCAATTCGAAATTCGAAATTCGAAATTCGAAATCTCCTTTTATTCTTGGGCAACTTCGATGACTTCGCGCTCTTTGTAATACCCGCAGTGCGGACATGCCCGGTGAGGCATTCGCAGCTCATGGCAGTTGGAGCACTCCGCAAACGAGCGTGCGCTCAGATGATCGTGGGCGCGGCGCCGGTCGCGGCGGGCTTTGGAATGTCGTCGTTTTGGATTTGGCATTTTTCTATGAACTCCGGTTTTCCAGACGTTTCTTGAGTTCGACCAACGTCTCCAGATTGGGATTGAACTGCTCCTGCGGACAATTGCAGCTCTTCGTATTTACATTCGTCCCACAGACGGGACACAAACCTTTGCAGTCTAGCTTGCACAGCGCCTTCATCGGAAGCGCCAACAACACCTGCTCGTGCAGGATATCGCTGACCGCGAGTCGCGTTCCGCTGAAGAACGCGGTGCGCGTATCTTTTTCATTCAGCTCGATCTCGTCGTCCTCGTCGAACATCAACTGGTCACGCTGCCGGAAGAAGAGATCGAACGTCTTCGAAACTTCGTATTTGGCCGGCTCGAGACATCGCGAACACGCCATCTCCACCGCCGTCTCGAAGGACCCGGCGATGCGGATTTCCGCTCCGGCCCGCTCGGCACCGGCATTCCAATCGACCGGCTTGACCTGCCGCAGATAATCGCCGGTGAAATCGATGACCCCGGGCTCGAACGAGCCCTTGAAGGACACCTTATCGTGGGCAAGGTCTTTTAAATCGATGAAATACGTCACGTTCTCCGATCCAGAGCGGGGAAACCGGGGATTTACGCCCCCGCCCCCAGCCGCTTGAGCGCTGCATCGGCGTCCTGACGGAACGGGGAGTCGGGAAACTCCGAAACAATCTTTTGATAATACGTTTTGGCCTCGTCGGTCTTGTTGCTCGCTTCGCTCAGCCGGGCCAGTTCGTAAACCGCAGCGCTCCGGGAGTAACCGCCGGTCTCATAGATCTGCTTGTAGAGATCGATGGCTTTCTGGGTCTCGCCGTGCTTTTTGTAAATTCCCGCCAGGGCAAACTTCGCAACTCCGGCGATATTGGCATCGCCGGCCTGAATGACCTGCTCGAGGTTGGCCGTGGCCTTCGCCGTATCGCCAAGGCCTTCCTGGCTCACACCGATGTAGTACCGGGCAATGGTGGCGGCCGGAAGCGAACCATACGCCGCGCGCGTCTTTTCCGCCTCGGCGATCGTCTTTTCGAATCGCTCCTTGTCGGCCTTGGTATTCGGGTCGTTAAAGGCGTTAATCACTTGAGCCAGTTGAGTCTGAGCGCCGGCATTGCGGTTGGCGGCATAGAGTCTCCACCCGGCGACGGCGCCGACGAGAATCACCAGAACAACGGCGGCCGTGAGGATCTCCTTTTTACGGGCCAATGCGACCTCGGTAAAGCTTTGAATTTTAGTGGTGATCTCGTCCGTTTCCTTGAGTTCATGACGAGTCATTCGGGTTCGGGTCACGCGGCGTTCCTCCCGGCTCAGGCCCTACAGCCCGGCCTACCTTGATTTTAAAAACCACTAAGTTTATTGCACGGTGGGGCCGATTTACAAGGGCATGATGGTATTGTTTACCGGGCTCAAGGGATTAAGTGGAATGGCGAAAAACTTTGGGAATGCGCCGGGAGCGCCGTCGGACGGCGACCTTGTTCAACGCTGCCTTGAAGGAGACCAGTCCGCGTGGACGCAGCTCGTCAACCGCTACCAACGACTCATCTACTCCGTCGCACGGGTTCTATGTATGGACCAGGAAGACACGGCGGACGTTTTTCAATACACCTGCCTGGATCTCTATAAAGGACTCCCGGAACTGCGCGATGTCAAAGCGCTGCCCGCCTGGCTGATCACCGTCACCAGGCGCCGCGCCATCTCCGTCCTGAAAGCCAGGATTCCAGCCTCGGACGTCGACGATAAACGGGAAGCGGCCGCCGAAGGACCGGATGTTCTTCAGACCATTGAGCACGAACACGCGATTGAGCGTGCGCTGGAACAGTTGCCCGACCGATGCCGGGACCTGATCGACTTGCTTTATTTCAATGTGAATCAGCCGAGCTATATCGATATCAGCGAGAAACTGGGGATACCCGTGGCCAGCATTGGCCCGACACGAGCGAGATGTCTCGATAAACTGAGAAAACTTCTAACTTAAATAGCGTGCTCGATCTGCTCAAACGGTCCGAAGCCGATCTCATCCAGTGGGTCGCCTCGCAGGACCACGCCAGCCTGCAGAAGGTCTTCCAGGCGATCGACGCTGAGATACGCGGAGCCCGCCTTGGCGCGGGAAGTCCGCGAAGCCTCTCCTCGGCGGCCAGCGTGGAGCTGGCCAAGGTGGCTCTTCGCATCGCGGAAATGACGAACGAGGAACCCCTGTTGGTGGAAGCGTGGCGGATGCTGGCGTACACGCTCAATGCCGACGAACGCCACGAGCAATCCCTTCCCTACTATGAGCTCGCCATATCCGGGCTGGAAAAGCTCGGGAATCCGGCGCTGGCCATGCGCACACGGCTCGGGTATTTGAGCGCTCTTTCCCGGTTTGGAAAGTACGATGAGGCGCTTCAAGTCGGAAGCGTCACCGAAGCCTGGTTGCGGCAGAACAACGACGAGGTCGGCCTCGCCAGGCTCTGCAACAACGTCTCCACGCTTTACAGCCGCCTCGACGATCATCGAAAGGCCTACCGGTACATGATCTTCGCCGCAGAAATCTTCGAGAAACTGGGCGACCGCCACTCTCTGGCCAGGACCTATCACAACCTCGGCATGATTGGGTCGTTCATCGACATGTTCGAAGAGTCCGACGAGATGTTCCGGAAATGCCAGGCCTTGAGCACGAGCCTCGGCCTGGCCGAACTGCATACCCAGGCGACCTACAACCGGGCCTACCTTTTCTTCCTGCGCGGCCGGTACAGTGAGGCCCTCCGCGGATTCAGCGAAATGCGGACGCGTTTCGAGCAGTCGGGAAGCCGGCACCATTACGCGCTGTGCGACCTCGATGAATCGCAGATCTATGTTCAGCTCAATCTCTCGAAGGACGGGGCAACGCTCGCCCGGCGGGCGATCGAGCAATTCAGCCAGCTCGGACAAATCTACGAGCTGGCCAAGGCCAGGACTTTTCTCGGCGTGGCGCTGACCCAGCAGCACCGGTACTCCGAGGCGCTGGACGTGTTTCGCACGGCGCAGTCGGAGTTTGAGACCCAGGGAAACCACTACTATGTGGCTGTCCTCGACCTCTACCGCGCGGAAGGCCATCTGGCATTAAAACGCCTTTGGGAAGCAAAGTCGGCGGCGGTCAATGCCAGAGAGCGTTTCACGATACTGGGAATTCTTTCCAAGAGGGTCCTGAGTCTCGTCGTCCTGGGCAGAATTTCGCTGGAACTCAAAGACCTGACCGCTGCCGAGGAGTGCGTCGCGGAAATCGAAGGCATCAGCCGCGACTCGACCGCACCCCTGGTTCTGTTTCCGTACTACCTGTTCAGAGGCGACCTCGAGGAAAAGAAAGGCGATCCGGAAGCCGCCGCCCGGTTTTACACAGCCGCGACCGAGGATCTGGAACTGCACCACGCCCGAATCCACCACGACGATCTGCGCGTGACTTTCTTCAGCGGGCGCAACCGTCCTTACGAGGAACTGGTTCTGCTCAAGCTGGAGACATCCCTCGCTGAAGCGTATGCCTGGTGTGAGCGGGCCAAGTCCCGAGGCTTGATCGAGTTGTTGTCTCATCATCTGCCTTCCGTTCATTCGCTGGGGGAACACTCGCTCCTGGCGCGCATGAATCAGCTTCGGGAAGAGCTGAACACGCTCTATGTGCGCTCGATGCAATCGTCGTCCACGATGGCGACCAGCGAGACGATTTTCCACAAGGAAAACGAACTCGCGCGGACACTTCGCGAAGTGTCGCTCGCGGACCCGGAGTATGCGTCGTTGCAACAGGTGACGACGGCAACCATCGAATCTGTCCAACAAGTGCTTCCGGACGACGTGACGGTCATCGAATACTTCGTCGCACGGGACGAAGTGCTGGCTTTCGGCATTTCCCGGAACGAGGTTTTCGCCGAGCGCCGCCTTTGCCCGTTGTCGCGCGTCAACGACGTTCAGCAGCGACTCACCTTCCAGCTTGAAAAGTTTCTTCTCGGGCAGCAGTACCTGGAAGCACACAGAAGTCAGATCTTCGCGGCAACCCAGCGCCACCTCGCGGAATTGCATCAACAACTGACGGCGCGTCTTGCCGGCCGGATTCGCACGTCGAGGGTCATCATTATTCCTCACAGTACTCTGCACCTTCTGCCGTTCCATGCTTTCTTCGACGGGGAGCAGTATCTGATCGACCGGTTCGAAGTCTCCTATGCTCCCAGCGCATCCGTCCTCAAATACTGTCTGCAAAAGGAAGATCTGCCCTACGACTCGCCCGTGCTGGTCGGCGTCCCCGACGCCGAGGCGCCTCTGGTTGAAGAGGAGATCCGCCAGATCGCCGCAAAATTTCCTTCGGCGAGAGTTCTCCTCAAAGACGAGGCGACGCGCGACGCGTTCTCGGAGGCGGCGGCGATGTCGTCCTTCCTCCATATCGCCACTCATGCCGTTTTCCGGCAGGACAACCCGATGTTCTCGGGATTCAAACTGCACGACGGTTGGCTGACGGCTTTCGATCTGTTCTCGATGAACTGCCCGACAAACCTCAGCACCCTCAGCAGCTGCAAATCCGGTATAAGCCAGGTCAGCGGCGCGGACGATCTTGTCGGTCTTCAAAGAGGTTTTCTCTATTCCGGCGCCCGTTCTCTTTTGGTCAGCTTATGGAACGTGGATGATCTATCTACTTCACAATTGATGACCCGGTTTTATGATTTCTGGCAAGGCCACGTCAGCAAATCGGCAGCGTTATCCCGGGCGATGAAGGCGATACGGGAGGACCATCCCCATCCCTTCCACTGGGCGCCGTTTGTGCTGATCGGCAAACCCTGAAAGCAGTCGACCGGCAACGGGCAAAATTTGCCGGGTGGTATTTTTCTTCCTCCTCCGAGGTACCTTTCCTATGAAAAGGGACACTACGGGCGATGCACTTAAACATTGAAACAGCACTCGATCTCATGGAGGGGCGATTGGAAACAACGTTGGAACACCAATGGACCAGCCACTTGGCATCCTGCATTGAATGCGAGAAACAGATGGAGGAATGGCAGGCACTTCGCTTGTCGCTGAAACGTCCTCACCTGGAAAGCGCGCCGGAGTTGTTGCTGAAATCGGCCGCCGCTCTTTTCCAGCCTCCAGCCAGGACTGCGGAACGGATGGGCCTGAGGCAGATCATCGCCACGGTCCTGTACGACAGCTTCGCCCAGCCGTCTTTTGCCGGCGCGCGGGGCGCGACAGCCACGCGGCAGGTGGTCTTGCGCGCCGAGGAATTCGACATTCATGTCCGCATCTGGGCGACCAGTGACAGCCGCGAACTCATCGGACAGATTCAACCGCGCGGCACGACAACCTTTATCGAAACGGCACGGCTCCACCTGCTCCAGAACGGAGAACGAATCAGTTCGGCTGAAGTGAACGACATTGGTGAATTCCGCTTCAGCTTTATTCCTGAGGGCTTTTTGAGCCTGCAGATCGATTTGCCGCACCTGACGGTTATTGGCGCGCTTGACGCAACGGAACAAATCTGACAAGGGTGCTTGAAAGGAAATTCATATGACAGGACGTCATCTGATCCTGTGTTTGTTTCTGGTACTGGCGCTGAGTGTTTCCGCCAGTGCCGCAACCATTCCGGTTATCGTCCAACTGACGCCGACTGCAAACCTCGGCGGAATTCTGTCGACCGTCGGCGGGACTCTTGTCGACACGATACCGGACTCGAACATTGCTCTGATCAACGCCGACCCGTTGAAACTCCAGTTACT
>JAHFTY010000342.1 GCA_023265365.1 Acidobacteriota bacterium | reverse complement strand
TGGTCGACGGCCGGGACTCTCGCAATGAGATCGCGCAATTCAGGCTGGCCGATCAACACAATGGTCAGGGAGCCTTCGCCTCGCTCATTCAGATTCGTCAGTGATTTGATTTGGCGAAGCGCATCGAGCGACAGGTCCTGGGCCTCGTCGAAGAGAAGCACAAGGTTCTGGCCGTAAATTTTTTTCAGCTGGGACATGCAGTGCGCAACCAGTTCGTACAGGTCGTAGATGCCTTGCTTCTCCGAGGTGTAATCACCAAGTCCGAACGTGGTCAGCAGGCGGCGCAGGTGCGAAGTGAAATCAAATCCGGAATTTTCGAACTGGACGACGAAAAACCGGTCGGTCGGTAACTGCTTGACGAGCGTCTGGCGCACCATCGATTTGCCGCAGCCAATTTCGCCGGTTAGCATGCCGAGCAACATGGTTTCCTGGAAGATCAAATACTTGAGGCGGGCGAGAGCTTCAACGTGTTGACGGCTTTCGTAAAAGAAACGTGGATCTCCGGTCGGTTCAAACGGTTCCACTTCCGGCAAATCAAGGACATCGTTCAACTCGCTTTCGATCACGTCTTTCTGCACGGCTTTTCCGACTGTTTTTTCCAGATCTTCCATGGGTTCCAGAACCCTACAATCGCTTAATTTTTTTCAATGTCAAAGGATTTAGACTACCCGCTTACTTTACCAATTTCGAGAGTTGAATAAAGGTCAAAAGTGCCCTCGGCGAGCGTTTTTGATGGGAGTCTCGCGACTGTCAAATTGAGTTTAAAAAGGCGAACCAAACAGTCTGGAAAGGCTTTCGGACGGACGGCCTCTCATGCGGGGCATCACGCGATGCGATGATCAAGACCGAGTCCGGACGCGGACGCGCCCTGCCAGGACTTCTTTTCCAGACAAACGGAGCAGGAAGGTCCGCATCAGGAAGAGGGGATTGCCCAAAATGTATCGGCGAAAAAGACGCCGGGGTTCCTGAGCGAGGCGGAAACTCCATTCGAGGCCGCATTGGCGCAAAAGCCAGGGCGCCCGGCGGCGGAGGCCGGAGTAAAAATCGAAAAGGCCGCCCACTGCCAGGATGACCGGGGTTCGAATTCGATGCGCGTTGCGGGCGATCCAGAGTTCCTGGCTTGGAACTCCCAGCGCGACGAGCAAAATTCCCGCTCCGCTTTCGTTGATGTGGTTGATCAGGGAGGCCTCGTCCTCCGGTTTGAAATAGCCGTCGTGGACGAACGGGAATTGGAGGCCGGGGAGCCTGTTTTGCATGTTCCGTGCGCATTGCCCGGCGACTCCGGGCTTGGCGCCGAGCATTGCCATGCCGACGCCCTCGCGCGCGGCGGTCTCGCAGAGCCTCGGAAAAAGGTCAGTGCCGTTCACGTTGTCGGCAAGCCGCTCCCCGCAGAGCGCGATGGCGAAACGCATGCCGACGCCGTCGGCGTAAATCTGATCCGCGACCAGAAGCGTTTGAAGATAAGCAGGATCACTTACTGCGATGTTGATGCAATGCGCGTTGATGAAGAAAACAATCTGCCGGAGTTTCGAGCGCGCCGCGTGAACGGCGCGCTGAATGGCGTCGTCCATGGATTCGTTGCAAACGGTCAGGCCGAAGATGTTGACGTGATCGCTCATGAGCACCGTTCGATCGTTTTTTTCCAGACGGCGACGGTTTCACCGACGGATCGCTCCCACGTAAACGAGGCGGCATGAGCCAGCCCCGCAGCCCGAAGCTTCGATCGGAGGTCATCGTCCATGGCGAGCTTCTCCAGGCATTGGGCGATTTGCGCTGGATTTTCCGGGTCGAAGAGCAGGCCGCATCCTTCGGCGATTTCCTCCAGCGAGGACGAGCGCGAGCAAGCGACCGGCGTGCCACAGGCCATCGCTTCGATGACCGGCAGTCCGAACCCCTCAAAGAGCGAAGGATAGACCATGGCGCTCGACGCTCTCAGAAAATGGGGAAGCTGTTCGTGCGGCACGTAGCCGGTCATGACGACCTCGCCTTGCGCGATGAGCGGTCGGGCGGCGTCCTCGATGACTTCGTGGCCGTTCCACGGCGATCCGACAAGGACGAGCTTGTGGACAAGCCGCGTCTTCTCCTTGAAGATGCGGAAGGCTTCCAGCAACCGAACATGATTTTTCGCGGGATGTTCTAGTCGGGAAATGTAGACGAAGAAGGGGGCGTCGAGCTTGTGGCGGCCGCGCAGGAATTCGCGGCTCTCTTCGGGGCTGCCCTGGCAAAAAAGAGAATGATCGACGCCGTTCGGCACCACCGTGATCTTGGACGGATCGACCCGGTATTCGCGAACCAGATCGGCCTGTGTGAAGCGGCTCGGCGTGATGATCGCGGCGACCGAGTTCAGCAGGCGCGGAATCAGTTGCGAGTGGTAGACGTGCCGCAAAATGCCGTACTTCCGCTTCATCCGGATCGGTCCAAGGTCGTGCACCGTCACGGTTGCGGGGCAATACAGCCTGCCAGGCAGGCGCCGGATTGTCGGCACATGGACCAAATCGAAACGCTGGGCCTCCGCCAGGGCCTTCAACCGCCATTGATGCCACAAAAAATCAGCCGCGGGACTGATCGTCTTCTTGGTGCCGTCGCCCGAACTTCCGCCGCCGGGGAGCTGCCCGCCGGAAAGGACGCGGCCGCCGCATTCGATGACGCGGAGCTGGAGGTCCGTTCTGCGGTAAAGCAGGCGAATTTGTTCGGCCATGTAGTTGCCGATGCCGGAACGGCCATGGTCCCAAGTTGTCGCGCTATAGCCGATGATCATGCGTGAGATCGTTTCAATTATAACGGTGCCACCACCGCCGGTAGGTCTCGAAGGAATTTTTCTCTGAAACGCCGAGGATGCGCGCGCCGGAGGCAAGGTCCAGTTTTCGAGATGCGCCGGCCAGGAATGCGGCCAGCGCCTGT
>JAHFTY010000056.1 GCA_023265365.1 Acidobacteriota bacterium | reverse complement strand
CCCGTTATCGAGGACGATGCGGTTGAGCAAACTGTAAAACTTGTCCGGATTGCGTGTGGCCACAAGCAATCCATGACCGTCAGGATGGATCTTCACTTCGACCACCGAGTCCTGCTCGAAAACCTGCGCGGCCACAATCGACGGCCTGTCGCACCGGATCAGGATCTGCATCGGATGGTCGTCGCCCATTTCGCTGCGCACCCCCTGGATATCCCCCTCGGCGACCACGTAACCATTGCTCATCATGATGATCCGGTCCGACATCATGTCCACTTCGTGAAGGATATGACTCGAAATCACCACATGCATCCCCGCCGCCGCAAGATCGCGAAACAGCGACGTGACCTCGGCGCGGGCCATGGGGTCGAGTCCGTTGAGCGGCTCGTCCAGCACCAGCACCTGCGGTTCATGCGCGATGGCGAGCGCCAGCTTGATGCGCTGCCGCATCCCTTTGCTGTATCCCGCGATGCGGCGCTTTGCCGCCTCGGTCATACCGACACGTTCGAGGACCTTCCACGCGATTTCATCCGCCTTCGCGTTGTCCAGTCCCTGAACCCGCAGGAGGGAAAAGATCAATTGATAACCACTCAGTCCTTTGGGAAACGAGTCGAACTGCGAACAGTATCCGATGCTCTTGTAAAACCTTTCGGCGTCGGATGCGGGAACACCGAGCACGCGGACCGTGCCCTTCGTCGGCAGCAACAGTCCCGTCATCAAATTCATCAGCGTCGTCTTGCCGGCGCCGTTCGGTCCGACCAGGCTCGTGATGCCGGGCTCGATCGCAAGGCTGACGCGGTTGACGCCGAGCACTTCGCCGTAGAACTTCGAAACGTTGTCGAAGAAGATAAGCCGGTCTTCGGTGATCACCGCACCACCTCACAGGCTCGAATCTTTCTCCAGAGGACGGTCAGGGCGAGCGAACAGAAAGCGGCAAACGACAGGAATGCCGACCACACGGGCAGCGTCCGGTAAGTCGTCTTCGCATCGAACAGGTAGGACCAGATCATGTTCATCACTTCGCTGAGATTGATGAGGATGCCCCACTTCGTTTGCAGATCCAGCATCTCATTCGTCAGCTCGCCGAAAGCGGCGGTGACGAAGAAAATTCCGAACATGGACGCTGCCGCGACGGGCTTCCATTTCACCCAGGCCGAGACCGCCACCGACAGAAGCGACACCAGGATGATCCAGACCCAGGAGCCCAGGAAGATCGCCGCGGCGATTCTCATGTGGCCGGACATCCAGCCGGTTTCGAGATTCGACTGAATGATGAACAGCAGGAGGCCCGGCATCCAGGTGATGCACGACGCGAGAATCACGATCACCAGCAGTTTCCCGAGCACGTATTCCCGGCGGCTGAAGGGACGGCTCAGGTAAAGCGGCAGCGCGTTATTCGTGAGATCGGGGGAGACGAGTCCGGGTCCGAGAAACATGGCGAGGACGAACGTCAGGAACGACTGGATTTGAAACAGCGTCAGGAAAAAACGGGTGTCGATCGGAAACGCCGAAACAAAGTTCATTCCGACCGACGCCAGGATGTCCGCATTCGAGCGAAAATAGAGGGCGAGCAATCCGATGAGCGACGGGACGAAGCAGATCACGAAAAACGCGGTGAATCCCCTGGACTCGAAGGCGGTTTGAAAGGAGTACCGCGGCAAAATCATGAATCGCCAGCGCGAGCCGGTGACCGGGCCGTCGTAGCGCTTGTAGGTTTGTTTATAGACGGCCATTGCCGTTCTCCATCGCCTCCATGAAAATGCCCTGCAACGAATCCCGTTTATAATCCAGCCGCCGGATCTGGATCGCGTGCGTTTCCGCAAGCTCGTAGAGATTGCGGATCTCCACCGTTTCCGGCATCACCATCTTGATCCGGCTCGTCTTTGCCTCGACCGCGCACTCGCAGCCGAGTTTTTCGACAGCTTCCAGGAACGGCGAGTTGTCGCCCCGCGTTTCGATATGCAGAAACTTCCGGTTGGCCCGCCGCTGTTCTTCGAGATTGCAGTACTGCACGATGCGGCCGTCCTTCATGATCATCACCTCGTCGCAGCATTCCTCGACGTCGCGCAACAGGTGCGAGGAGAGGATCACGTTGATTTCGCGGGTGTCGCGGATCTCCTTCACGAGTTGAAGCATGCGCTGGCGGCCCGGCGGGTCCAGGCCGTTGGTGGGTTCGTCCAGGATCAGCATGTGCGGTCCATGAACGATGGAGACAGCCAGTTTCGCCATCTGCTTCATGCCCAGCGAATAGGTGCCGAGTTTCCGGTATCGCGCTTCGCCCAGTCCCACGTAAAACAGGGTTTCGTGCGCGCGTTCCATGGCGGCTTCGGGAGGCAGCCCGGAGAGTTCGGCCATCATGCGCACAAAACGGATCGCCGTCATTCCCGCGATGAACGCGTCGCTTTCCGGCATGTAGCCGATCTGGTGCCGGATCTCGCGAATTTCGGTGCGCACGTCCAGCCCGAAAACCCTGGCGGTGCCCGTCGTGGCGGTGTGGAAACCCAGCAGCGTCTGGAGCAGCGTCGTTTTGCCGGCGCCATTCGGTCCAAGCAAACCGATACATCGTCCCGAAAAATTTCCGCTCAGTTCTTTCAGGATCGGCCGGCCCGCCAGCGAGACGCTGAGTCCCTGCAGTTCAATGAACGCGTTCATGCTCGTTTATTACGGCTTGGCCCTCAGGAAAGTTCCCTTCCGATCTCCAACACCCTGGCGATTCCGCCGGCGCCTACTTTACTCCGGCGGCCTGGATCATGCCCGCCATCCCGGCCATGCTCATGAGATTTGTGGCGAACACGCCCTGGCTCGATATCCGGATCTGGTCCGCTTCGCCATACAGCAGCACCACCTTCGGCAGAGCGTTGTTGACCACGTCTTTGAACCTGTCCGCCACCGCGCTTCCGGGCATGGCGTTCGCGATGGTCTCCGCCCCGGACTGCAGATTCTGGTACATGAAACCGGACGCGTTATCCCGGCCGTCGGACGGGAGCTGCGCACGGAAACGATCGGACCGTGCGAGGTTGTCCCCCGAGTCGCGATAGCGCATAGCTTCCTCGAGCAAGACCCTCCGGGGCGCCAGAATCATGTAACCGCTCCAGAACGTGTAATGAATCTCGACTGGAAAATCCTTCGACGTCAACGAATAAAAAGTGCGGCCGCCGATGACCTCTGTGCCCGACGCAATCTGGCCGTTCTTGTTGAGGGCGGCCTCGCTGTTGAACTCGTCGATGGCCCGGCGCAGCGTGTTCTGCATACGGGCGGCGTCGTTCACTTCCACAACAACCTTCCACGAAGGCGCCGGAAGGATCGGTCCGTCGATCGCCAACAGAAACTCGTTGCCGAGGGGCGCAGCCAGGTCATATCGCAGATCGACATGATGCTGATTTTGAAAGTCCTGGATCGCCAGCCTGCCGCCGGCCGGCAGTATCGAAAAAATGTCGTCGAGGATCAGTGCCGGATCTTTCGTGACAATTGCGGCGGCGCCATAGGCGTTCGCCGAAACGAACTCCGCAGCGCCGATCGGACCCGGAGATCCCAGCCACGCGGCGGCGCCGGTGCGGGCTTGATTGAAGCCCAGAACCGCCTGATACGCAGCGTTGGACCCCGTCTTCTGCTCGATGACGAGTTGTGCGACATTGCCGATGCCCAAAGCATCGGGCGCTGACCGGCTTTCACCGATCAATTGATGAAGGTCCGCGGCCAACAGCCAGCCGACTCCTTCGTTATAGGCCTGAATCACGCGTGGATACAGCGGCGACCCCGCAAAGCCGTTCGCGCTTCCGAGCGCCTTTGCAATCTGTCGTGCGTTCGAAGCGGCAATCACCACGTTTTGCTCGATGTAAACGATGAGGCTGTCCTTCGCTCCTGAAGCCTGGGACAACTCGGCCGTGTTTCGAACCAGGCGGATCGAGGCATCGGCGCCGGCGAGTTCCAGGATCGCGCTGACGAGTTCTTCGGGTTTCGGGGTTTCGGAGAGCAGCACCGGTGAACCGTCCGCAATGTCTTTGGGAAGCGCAAGGATGATTTCGGGGCCAAGCTGGCTTCCGGCCTGTGTCAGCCGCCGGACCATCTCGTCAATGCTGATGCCTTTTCCCTGGGTCTGATTGGCGGTCCACCACTGTTGTAACGCCGGGTTTTCGGAGATGCGTTGTTTCAACGCCGCATAGGACTCGCTGACCGGTTGCGTGACATTCGGCAGCGATGCGAACACGCGCGTATTCGCCGGAACCAGCGCGAGAAGGTTCGAGCGGTACCGCATCGGCTGCCGGCCGATGCGGTTCCCGAGGTCCTCGCTGAACGCGACGAACTGTTTGAGCATGGCGATGTGCAGGTCGCGATCGCGGCTCCATGCAATTTCGTCCTGGACCGGAACCTGACCCATCGCGGTATTCGTGGCGACCTGCTGTCCGGGCCGGATCGCCTGGGTCGCCGAGCCCTGCCGGACGTGAACTTCGCCTTCGATGACGGAGACGCGCGATCCCTTGGCTCCGGAACTTACCGAAAAGACCGTGCCGACAACCGAAACGGTGCAGTCCGGGGTGGCGACATAAAGATGACCGTTCCGCTGCTTCGCAGCCGTGACGATCACGCTGCCCCGGGCGAGATTGATGTTGACGCCGTCGTTCGCCCGATCCAGGGAAAGCTCGGACCGGGAGTTCATCTCGATTCGAGAACCGTCCGCCAGTTCCAGCACCGCTCCGGAGTTGGATCCGGTGCGAACCGATTGATGCCGGTCGATGCGTTCTCCGGCACCGACAGGAAGGACGTCCTGGCCGGAAACCCGGAACAGGTTGCCGTTCACGGCCTGGGCCGTGGCGTGGACGTCGATCGGGAAAACAAAATCGCGGATCGCATTCCGGCCCAGAACGCCGACGGTAATGAGCAAAACCGCAGCCACAGCGATCCATCGGAGTCCGCCGGCCTTTTGCCGGCGCCGCGCCGGCGCCGGCACGGTCCTGGCGGCAGGGTGCAATACTTTCCGGCATTCCAGGCAGTCGCGAACATGATCTTCCAGCAGTATCTTTCGTGACGCGGTCAGACTCGATGAACGGTAGGCGGGGATCAACGATTGAAAGTCGGCACAGCTCTGAATCCGGTCGCCGGCGTGTCCCTCCGCGGCGGACGGGTGGAGCACCACCTTGTTGTGTTCGGCGGTCAACATGGCCATGACGCGTGTTGCGGCCTGCTCCACTTGATTCGCGTCGATCGGCGTATTGCGGATATCCGTAAGAGCGCGATCCAGAATATTGCTTGGTTTTTCAGTGTTGCGCTTCATGACGTGGCTCCCAGGTGAGTGCGGACGGATTGCTTGAGACGAATGCGGGCGCGGAAGAGCATGACGGCGACGGTGCCTCGCGTGGTGCCGAGCATCTTCGCGATCTCGGCGTTATCGTAACCTTCGACGTGCCGAAGCACGAACATCTCCGCCGCCTTCGGACTGAGTTGGGCAAGGGCGCCGCGAAGCCAGCACTGGATCTCGTTCGAGCGGCGCTGGCGGTCCTGACCGGGCCGCGTGTCCTCCAGTTCGATTTCGTTTCCGTCGGTCGAGACGTTGCGGCCGCGGACTTTCACGATGTCCAGGGCGATGTTGACGGCTGCGCGGTGAAGGTACGCCTTTGGATTGGCCTCGATGTCCGGCGGGCATTCCCGGCGGAGGAGGCGGAGGAAGAGCGTTTGAAGAACGTCCTCGGCATCCTCGGAGTTGCCGGTGATCCGGTAAGCGGCTCGATAGACGAGGTCATGGTTCTCTTTGAACATGCGCTCGAAGTCCTGAGGCAGCTGGCGTTGGTTCGTTTTTTGGAGTGTCGTCGCTGGCAAGTTTCGCTCCTCAGCCATCTAAACGTCCGTTCGCTTTCGCCATTAACAAGCCTGTTACAATCTCCAACCATGCTTCGAATCATGGTTTATCGCCACTCCGCGTTCTACAGCCCGCTTCTGGCCTCGGTCGCCGCCGGTTTTCTGAAGGATGAAGGGCTGGAGCCTTCGTATTTTATCAAGCCGAAGGAAAAGAACCTGTACGAGATGTTCCGCAACGGTGAAGTGGACGTCATGCAGGCGGCCGTGTCGACAAGCTGGGATCCGCTTTCGCGCGGTGTTCGCGACATTCCGCGTCATTTCGCCCAGATCAACCAGCGGGACGGATTCTTCATCACCCGCCGTCAAAAGGACAGGCCTTTTTCGTGGAAGGACCTGGAAGGCGCGGAGATTCTGGCGGACCACGCCCAGCAGCCTCTGGCCATGCTGAAGTATGGGTTGCACCTCCAGGGCGTGGACTGGAGCCGCGTCAAGGCCCTCAATGCGGGCGACCCCGATTCGATGAATGAGGCGTTCCGCTCGGGGCTGGCAGAGTTCATTCATTTGCAGGGTCCCGCGCCCCAGCAGCTTGAAGAGGACGGGTATGGACGGGTTGTGGCCTGCGTTGGCGATGCGATTCCGCCGCTGGCATTCAGCACCCTGATGGCCATGCCGTCGTTTTTGGAGACTCCGGCGGCTCAGGCTTTCATGCGGGCGTACCGGAAAGCGCTCCATTGGGTGAACGATGCGTCACCTGCCGAAATTGCCGGCCTCGAGTTTTCCATGTTTGACGGTGTGACCCTCAGCGCGCTGACCGAGGCGATCGGCAGGTATCAAAAGCTTGGAACGTGGCGCCGTGATCCGGAGATCCCGCGCGATCAGTATGAGGTCTCCATGGATGCGTTCATTCACGCCGGCGTTTTCAAGCAGCGATACCCCTACGAAGACGTGGTTTTGGGTCTGGCCGCAATGTGAGTGACGCAGGAATGCACACCAGGAACTTAAGTGGTAGTCTGCTCGAATCGTCAGGAGGGAATATGCGCTCATTTTGGATGGTATTTCTTGGTTGGCTGGTTTCATGTTCACCGGCTGCGCCGCCGACGGGTCCCGATGCCGCAAAGGCAGTGATTGAGGAGTCGGCAACGGCGATGGGCGGCTGGGCGAACATCGATGCTGTCAAGGGTCAGGAGATCCTGACCGGTGGCGGGGACTGGGAGCCGATGCAGGCCAAGGCGCCTACCGCGGATCCGCTTCAGGTGGACATCTTCGGTCAGACAATCCTCATCGATCTCGAGAAGAATCGCGTCAAAGTCACCAACGACGGCAAGCGCAGCTATCCCGCGCCCGGCCCCGTGAAGTTCACCGAGATTCTGACTCCGGAAGCGGCGATGCTTCAGACCACCGCGGCCGACGGGAAAGTGACCAGCGAGCGTCTGCATCCGAGCCGGCTGGCGACGCGTCTGCGCGACATGAACCGGCTTCCGATCCGGGTACTGAAAGTCGCAAAAGCCGCGCCCGAACTGACACGCGCCGCCGACGTGACGGTCGGCAAGAAGACCTATCACGTTCTCAAATACAAGGACAGCGGCCTCGCCGTCGAGTTGCACATCGACACGTTCAATAAGCTGCCGGCCCGTGTGATCTATACCGAGGACGATCCCATCTATGGCGACACGCAGAATGAGTTGAGCTATGACGACTTCAAAGTCGTTGACTCCGTGCGGTTGCCGAACGTGTATGTCACCTTCCTGAACGGGAAGAAGATTCGAGAAGAGCGGATCCGTACGCTCATCAACAATCCCAAACTCGATGAAGCGAGCTTCGCCATTCCGGACGACGTCAAGGCCCAGCCGGAGAACGGCGAGCGCATCGTGTCGCAATGGACGCTGCGCCGCGCCGCCATCGGCGTCGGTTATCAGGATTTCGGAAGGCCGCAGACTGTGAAGCTGGACGAGCTGGCGAAAGGCGTCTACCACGTTACCGGCGGAACGCATCACAGCCTGGCCGTCGAGATGAAGGATCATGTCGTGGTTGTCGAGTTGCCGCTGTTCGACGAGCGGTCCGCGGCCGTGATCAAAGCGATCGAGGAGAAGATCCCCGGCAAGCCGATCAGGTACGGTGTGATCACGCACTACCATATCGACCATTCCGGCGGTCTCCGGGGCTACGCGGCGAAAGGCGTAACCCTGCTGGCGGAGGAGTCCATCGTCCAGTTCGTCAAGGAAACGTTGTCCATGCCTCACATGGTTCGCCCGGATTCGCTCGCAAAGGCGGGCGGCAACAAGGGAGCCGTCGAAGGAGTGAAACAGGCGAGGGAACTCACCGACGGCGAGCGCACCATCCAGCTCATCGCCATTCCAAACGGTCACGCCGACGCGATGCTTGCGGCCTATCTGCCGAAGGAAAAACTGATTTTCGTCAGCGACCTCTATACTCCTGGCGGCGCCGTCGCGGCGGGGGATGCGAACGCGGTGGCTTTCAACGCGGCGATCGAGAAGGCGAAGTTGTCCGTGGACCGCGTCGTCGGAGGACACGGCGGCGTGGGGCCGTACAAGGACCTCGCGAAGGCGGGAGCGGTTCCGAAAGCGGGGTCGGAATGAATTTTCACGAAGCCCTCATCGGCGAACTGAAGAAGATCAAGAACCAGTGCGACAAGTCCATCGCGCAACTCAGCGACCAGGAACTCCACTGGCAGCCGGATCCGGAGTCGAACAGCATCGCGATCCTCATGAAGCACATGGCGGGGAACATGCTTTCGCGCTGGACCGATTTCCTCACGACGGACGGCGAGAAACCCACACGCAATCGCGATGGCGAGTTCGTGGACGACTTCACGACGCGCGCCGACCTCGAGGCGTTTTGGAATCGGGGTTGGGAGAAGGCTCTCGGGACGATGGAATCGCTGACGCCGGAAGAACTGACGAAGACCGTGTACATCCGCGGGGAAGCCCACTCCGTCCCGCTGGCGCTGGCGCGTCAGTTCTGGCACTACTCCCAGCATTCCGGCCAGATTATTTACATTGCAAAGCACCTTCGGGGACCGGAATGGAAGACACTGAGCATTCCGAGGAAACGGTAGATACGGAAACAATTTGAGGCCGGTTTCCGTACAGTCTCTAAGATGGTTCGGATAGAGAGGAGTTCAGAATGGGTATGGGTACGAAGATAGCTCTCGGCATTGTTGGAGTCATCGTGCTGATAGCTCTCGTCTTTGGCTTCGCGGTGATGGGAACGTATAACAGCCTCGTCAATCTCGACCAGGCGACGCAGGCCCAGTGGGCGCAGGTCGAAAACGTCTACCAGCGCCGCGCGGATCTGGTTCCCAATCTGGTGAACACGGTAAAGGGCGCTGCCAATTTCGAGCAGTCGACGTTGACGGCGGTGACGGAAGCGAGGGCCAAGGTCGGGCAGGTGACGCAGGGCGCCATGCAGAATATCGTTAACGATCCTCAGGCGTTCCAGAGGTTCGAGCAGGCACAGGCAGGTTTGTCTTCGGCGTTGTCCCGTCTGATGGTCGTGGTTGAACGTTATCCCGAACTGAAAGCAACGCAGGCCTTCCGAGACCTTCAGGTCCAACTGGAGGGAACCGAAAACCGCATCAGCGTCGAACGCATGCGTTTCAACGAAGCGGCGCAGGCGTTCAATACCAGGCGCGAAAGCTTTCCGACTGTGATCATTGCGGGGTTCTTCGGGAATAAGTTTGCGACGAAGCCCTACTTCAAATCGCAGGCCGGAGCCGAGAAAGCGCCCGAGGTGAAGTTCTAATTGTTTCGGCGTTCGCTCGCGATTTTCCTTCTGGTTCTGGTCTCGGGCGCGTTCCTGATTGCGTCCGAGACCCCGATTCCCCCAGCCCCCCGCCAATACGTTACGGACAAGGCCGCCTTTCTGTCTCCAGCCGCCGCCAATGAACTCAGCCGGCGGCTGGGCGAATATGCGCAACAGACCGGACACCAGATCCTGGTTTATATCGACCAGACCACCGGCGATGCTCCTCTGGATGATTGGGCGGTTCGCGCCTTCAAGCAGTGGAAGCCCGGGCGGCAGGGGATGGATGACGGTCTGGTGCTCTTCATCATGGCGCAGGATCGCAAGCTGCGAATCGAAGTCGGTTATGGTCTGGAGGGTCAGGTTCCCGATGCGCTGGCCGCGAGAATCATCAATGAGGTCATCACGCCACGGATCCGCAGCGGTGATCCGGATGGCGCCGTTTCCTCCGGCATCGAGGCCGTTGCCGCCGCGATCGGCGGGCAGGGTCTCCCCAACGTCCAGCAGCAGAGACGCGGAACAAGGGGCCGCGAGTCGCGGCCGCTGACTCTCGGTCAACTCATTCTGTTCGGCATCATCGGTCTCGTCGTCCTGATCATCTTTGTGACGAACCCGTCGCTGGCGATCTACCTTCTGATGAGCGTTTTTTCCGGGAGCGGACGCCGTGGCGGAGGCGGTGACTGGGGCGGCGGTGGAGGCGGTGGCTTCAGTGGCGGAGGCGGAAGGTCCGGCGGCGGAGGTGCAAGCGGATCATGGTGATGACGCGGAGACAATTGCTGAAGGCCATCGATTCCGGAAAGATCAAAGAATCCATTCGCAACGCCGAGCGCCGCACTTCCGGCGAAATATGCGTGTCCGTTTCGCCGCTGTTCTGGGGCAATGTCGAAAGCGCCGCGAAAAAAGCGTTCGACCGGCTGGGCATGACGCGCACTCGCGACCGCAACGCCATCCTTATTTTTATTGTTCCGTCGCGACGGAAGTTTGTCGTACTCGGTGACGCCGGAATTCATGAGAAAGTCGGGCAACAGTTCTGGCACGACGTGGCGGCCGCCGTTTCCGAGAAGTTTCGCGAAGGAGACTTTACGGGTGGAATCGTGAAGGGAATCGAGGTCATCGGGGAACAACTGGCGACCCACTTCCCATATGATGTGGCTTCGGATCGGAACGAATTGAGCGACGACGTCGATTTCGAGTAACGCAAGCCCTGGCGTGGTGACTTCGAATAACGGTGGTGACGGCCATGATACGAGTCCTGTTCGGTCTTTTGCTTCTGCAGTCGGTAACCAATCCCAATCCTGAAGACCTGTTGGTCCGCGAGATCCTCAGGGAACTCATCGAAATCAATACGACCGATTCACCTGCCGGTGACTGCACTCTCGCGGCGCAGGCCATGGCGTCGCGCCTGCGGGCGGCCGGTTTCGCCGAAGAAGATGTGAAGGTGGTGGGGCCGAATCCTCGAAAACGGAACCTGGTCGCCAGGCTTCGCGGCGCCGGAACCCGGAAGCCGCTACTGCTGCTGGCCCACCTCGACGTTGTCGAGGCGCGGCGCGAAGACTGGTCGATGGATCCCTTCAGGTTCGTCGAGAAGGATGGTTATTTCTATGGCCGCGGCACCAGCGACGACAAGGGACAGGCCGCCATCTGGATGGCCACGATGATCCGGCTGAAGCAGGAAGGCTACAAGCCGAACCGCGATATCGTCATGGCCCTCACGGCGGATGAAGAAGGCGGAACGTCCAACGGCGTCCAGTGGCTTCTGAAAGAACATCGCGACCTCATCGATGCGGAATTCGCATTGAACGAAGGCGGCGGCGGTCAAATGAAGAACGGAAAGCGCGTCCTCAACTCCGTTCAGGCGAGCGAGAAGATCTACCAGAGCTACAAGCTCGAAGTGACGAATGCCGGCGGCCACAGTTCGCGTCCGACGCCGGACAACGCGATCTACCATCTTGCCGATGGACTGACGCGCCTCTCCAGGTTCCAGTTTCCCGTGCGGCTGAATGAAGTGACCTCATCGTACTTCAGCAAGATGGCCGGTCTCGGTTCCGGCGCCGCAGCCTCAGACATGCGGGACGTCGTCAGAAACGATTCGAAAGCGATCGCGCGGCTGTCCGAAAGCCCCTATGAGAATGCGCTGATGCGCACCACCTGCGTGGCGACGCGGCTCGATGGCGGCCACGCGGACAACGCGCTGCCCCAGATGGCTCGCGCCACGGTCAATTGCCGGATCCTTCCCGGCGAATCGGAGAATGAAACACGCGCAGCAATCGTTCGTGTTCTGAACAATCCCAGGATCTCCGTCACACCGATCGACGAATTCATGGCCAGCGATGCCTCTCCGCTGCGGGCCGCAGTCATGAATCCGATCGAGAGAATCACCGCGGAGATGTGGCCCGGATTACCCGTCGTCCCCATCATGTCGACCGGCGCCACGGACGGCCTGTACCTGAGAAACGCAGGGATCCCGACCTACGGCGTATCCGGAATATTCAACGACGTTGACGACAACCGGGCCCACGGCAAGGACGAGCGCATCGGGGTGCAATCCATTTTCGATGCCCGGGAGTTTCTCTACCGGCTGGTTAAAGCGTATACATCGTGATTTTCATCAACGATCAACTGGCGGTCCCCGAGGACGAACTCACGTTCACCGCAGCGCGAAGCGGCGGACCCGGAGGCCAGAACGTGAACAAGGTCAGCAGTAAAGTCACCCTGCTGTTCGACGTCACACACTCTCCGAGCCTCACCGAAGAACAGCGCCAACTGGTTTCCCGCAGATTGGCGCCGCGAATCAACAAGGATGGAATCCTCCGGGTCGTTTCGCAAACGACGCGCAGCCAGGAACTGAATCGCGAGGATTCGGTCACGCGTTTCGCAGAGTTGATGCGGGATGCGCTGACGATCGGAAAGCCCCGAAAGAAGACCCGGCCTCCCCGCGTTGCGCACGAGAAGCGGCTTGAAGAAAAGAAGAAGCGCACGGGAATCAAGCAGGGCCGCACTCGAAAAGACTGGGACTGACAGTGGGCCGCCCGCGCGCTTGAACCGCTGCTGTCCCAATCAAGAAGAATTGAGTAGAAGCGTTTTTTTTCCCCTCCTCGACAAGGGGGGGTGGCGCGAAGCGCCGGGGTGGTGCTGTAAAGAAATTGGTTTTGTTGAACGAACCGCCCCGCCGCTTCGCGGCACCCCGCCTTGGCCAAGGCGGGGAAATCCACGGTTTCATGTGAACATCGAGGGGTTTTTCAAGGCGATCCAGGGGTTGACGGAACGTGATTCTTCCCCGCGTGCAGGAAGAGCGTCGATGACCCCCATTCCCCCGGATTTGGTGGCTGTGATATAACTCCCGACCGTAACAAAACCGCGTAGAGTCCTAGAGCATGGTGCTCCGTGTCCTCTTTAGCGGCTTTTTTGGAGGCTCCATGGGTAAGAAACTTTACGTCGGCAACCTTCCGTTTTCCGCAAACGACGATTCCTTAAACGAAATCTTTTCACAGGCCGGGACCGTTGAATCCGCAAAGATCATCATGGATCGCGATACCGGCCGCAGCAAAGGCTTCGGGTTTGTTGAAATGTCCAGCGATCAGGAAGCTGCCGACGCTGTCCAGAAATTCAATGGCGCCGACTACGGTGGACGCTCCATGACGGTCGCCGAAGCCCGCCCCATGACCCCGCGCGAAGATCGTGGCGGCGGTGGCGGCGGATCCCGAGGCGATCGAGGCGCCGGCGGCGGGCGTGGAGGCCGCTGGTAGAAACCACTTCGGATTTCGGAATGCCGACTTCCCCGACCCGCCTTCTGCATTCCGAAATTCGAAATTCGAAATTCCTACTCCCCTTCCTTCAGAGCCCGGGCTTTTCTGACAAGTCTCAGAAATTCTTCCCGATAGCCATTTCTGTCCGGCCCACGGCTTCCTTCAATAACCCGAATCGCGTGGTCCATCGATCCGGAACCCTTATGCGGCGAGTCCCTCAGGATCATGCCGAACTCCGCGACGGCCGCCGCAAACCGGAAATCGAGACTCGCGTTCTCAAAGGACGTCCGCCGGTCGACCAGCGGAACGTCGAAACGGACGCTGGTTTCCGAATCCGTCCCTTTGTAGCGAACTCGAACCGAGAGCAGCTCGTTGCTGTTGCCCGCATTCTTTTTTTCGCCAGACTGGTACTTCGATGGCTCGACCGGCGGCAGGGACATGCCGGCGCCGCGCGGCACGATCTCAAACAGCGCCGTCACCGTTTGCCCGGCGCCCATATCTCCGGCGTCTTTCGTATCGTCGTTGAAGTCTTCGTTGCGGAGCGCGCGGTTTTCATAGCCGATCAGTCGATAGGCATTGACCTCCGCAGCATTGAAGTCGACCTGGATCTTTACATCCTTCGCCACCGTCATGAGCGTGCCGCTCATCTCTTCGACCAAGACTTTGCGGCCCTCATTGAGCGAATCGATGTAGGCATAGTTGCCGTTGCCCCTGTCGGCCAGCTTCTCCATCGTCGAGTCTTTCAGGTTGCCCATGCCAAAGCCGAGCACACTCAAAAAGACGCCGCTCTTCGCCTTCTCTTCGATGAGCCGCGTGAGGTCGCCCTGATTCGTGACGCCGACATTGAAATCGCCGTCCGTGCAGAGAATCACGCGATTCACGCCGCCGTTAACGAATCCCGCCACAGCCGTGTTGTAGGCCAGCTGGATTCCGCTTGCGCCGTTGGTGGATCCGCCCGCTTCGAGACGATCGAGTGTTTGAATGATCTGTTCCTTCTTGTCTCCCGATGTCGGCGGAAGGACCAGTCCGGACATGCCCGCGTACACCACAATGGCCACCCGGTCGTTTTCCGTGAGCCGGTCGACGAGAAGCTTCAGCGAACTCTTCAGCAGCGGAAGCTTGTCCGGCGACATCATCGAACCGGAAACGTCGATCAGGAACACCAGATTCCCCGGCGGCCGGCGACTCGTATCGATGTCCTTCGCCTTGATGCCGATCCGCACCAGGCGATGCGCCGGCTGCCACGGCGAGGCGGCCACTTCGGCCAGCACGGCAATGGGGTGCCGGCCGGTGGGCTGCGGATACTCATAGTTAAAGTAATTGATGAGTTCTTCGATTCGAACAGCGTCCTTTGGCGGAAGTTGATTCTGATTCAGGAAGCGCCGCGTGTTGGCATACGACGCCGTATCGACATCGACCGAGAACGTCGCCAGCGGGTTTTCCGCGACCGTCTTGAAGGGGTTGTCGTCCACACGATCGTAGGCTTCGGTATTGAAATCCGGCTTCCGCAGATTGTCCACCCGCACTCTCTCCGATGGCGGCGGTGGCGGCGGAGGCGCGGGAATCGCGGAAGGCCGTAAGACGCCACCCATGACGCCGGTGAGAACCGGGCCCTTTGCGGACTCGGCGCCCGGCGCCGACTTGAGCGAATCGGTCTTGAGGACCACATCGTTCTGGACAACATTGGATGGCCTTGAACGGAGCTGACTCTCCTGGAATGGGCTGGACTGCGGCAATGGCAGGGGGGCGTTCACTCCCGTCTCCCGGCTGTCTTTCAAACTAATCGCCGGCACTGCGGATTGCCGCGAACGCAGCAGGGAAGGCATTGAAACGCTGATTAACGCCATCGCCGCCACCAGCGCGCCGGCCCCGGCGACTATCCAGCGGGGAACACCGGAAAACCGCCCGCGACGGCGACTGGCCTGGACAATGGATGCACGCTGTTCGGGGCGGAGCCCAACCGGGACTTCTTTCGCGAGTTCATCCTTGAGAAGCGTCGTCATTAAGCGGATCTCGTCGACGATTTCCCGGGCCTCGACGGAGGATTCCAGTTCGCGTTCGACCTCCGCCCGCTCGGCGTCGCTGAGCTCGCCGAGCACGTAGGCCGTCCATTTCGGGTCATCCGGGTGAATGTTCATGGGATCCTCCTTGCCGACCGGGGCGACACCAGCATCTGCTTCCGGATGGATTTGATGGCGGTGTGAATCAGGAAACCGATGTTGGTGACGGAAAGCGTGGTGATGTCACTGATTTCCTTGTAGCTGAGGTCACACTGGAATTTCAGGTAAATGACCTCGCGCTGATTCCGGGGCAGCGTTTCGAGCACTCGAAGCACCTGGCTCATCGTTTCTTTATGCTCGAACTCGGCCTCGGGTTGCCGCTCCGCGGCGCGCGCCGGCGTCAAGCCGCCGCTTAAATCGAGTGGTGTCATGCGGTTCTCCTTCTTGCGGACATCGAATGCCAGGTTGCGGCAAACGGTGAACAGCCATTGAGGGAGATGGCCGCCAACGCGCTCCGGCGTTTCGCGGCAAAGCCGCAGGAATGTCTCCTGCACGATTTCCCGGGCGCGCTCGGCGTCGCCGAGAATCCAGGTCGCGTAACGCACCAGGTTGGACTGGTGCTCCCGCAATGCAGCTGAGATCCACTCGGATTTCGTATCTGCCATCGTCCTCTCAATAGACAACGACTGAAGGAAGAAGGTTCTTAGGGACAAATTTAAGATTTCCAAATTTCAGATGACCGAATTGGGGATTCCTAAGATGTCAGAGGGCAGAGTCCGCCATTTCAGGACGCGATGTTGAATTCTTAATTGTGGAGTAGATCCTCGATGCTCTTCACGGTCTGAACGCCGGTTCTTCCGTGTCCATTCCAGATGAAGGCGGGGACGCCCGTCAGGCCGTACTGTTGTGCCTGTTCCTCGTCGGCGAGGACCTCCGCAAGGTGATCGTGGATTTCGAGGGAATGCAGAATCGCTTCAGAAGGGAGTCCGATTCCGGCGGCAAGGCCGGCAAGGACCGGGGGGCTGCCGATGTCGAGGCTCCTTTCAAAATAGGCACGAAAGAGGGCGTCGGTCATCGCTTCCGCTTTTCCCTGAGACCGGGCCCAGGCGGCTGCTTCGTGGGCCAGCCGGGTCCGGGGCGCGATGGACGGCATGCGCATGGTGACGCCGAGTTTGGAGGCCATCGGATAGATCGACTTGATCCAGGCCATCTGCCGGTATTCGTCGCGGGGATTGGGAAGGGGAACGGGATCCGGACGCAGTTCGAAGGCACGCCACCGGATTTCAAGATCCGGAAGCCTGGCCCGGACCTGGCGGACAGCCGGCTCGCCGAGCCAGCAAAACGGTCAAACGTAATCGGAGAAGATTTCGAGCACCGGCATGGCTCCAGTATAATCGCATCCATTCATGGGATTTCTCGCCGTTGCGCTCTTAGTCCTTGGTTTCCAAAGCGCGCCTTCCCCGGTCGATACCGTCGTCAAGCGGGCGTCGCAGTATGTCGATGACTATATGCGGGAGCTTGGCTCGATTATCGGAGAGGAACAGTACAATCAGGAAGCCCTCTGGCAAGACGAGGACATGCGCAGCCACAAGATCCGTTCGCAGCGCGCGCGGCGGACGGTGTCGGACTTCCTGGCTCTTCCGGTGGGCGCCGAATACATCGGTGTCCGGCACGTGCGGCAGGTCGATGACGTCACGCTCGATCCGCTCTACCGCGGGTTCTGGCGTGAATCGTTCGACGAATCCACTGCGGAGGGGCGCCAACAACTGCAGAAGGCGTTCACGTTCGAAAGCACGCGCTACAACATCGGCGACTTCAGCCGCTCCACCAACCTGCCGACCTTTCCGCTCGAAGTTCTCGATGAGGGCAACCTGCGCCTGTTCACCTTCTCGAAAGCCGGTGAAGAAAAAATTGCGAATGTCCAGACGTGGAAGGTCCGCTTCGAACAGCGTGAGCGCGCATCCCTGGTCATGACGGCGAGCGTCGGCCCGGCCGAGCGCTACGCCCTGTCCGGAACACTCTGGATCGAGCCTTCGACCGGCCGCGTGTTTCGCGCGCAGATGAATTTCGAAAACATCATTCGCGAATACCTGGAAATGAGCATGGACGTTCGGTTCCGGACCGATCCGGCGGTTGGCGTCCTCGTCCCGTCGGCAATGGAGGAGCACTACGAGGACAAATCCGCGAAGCACGAACTGTTCGCCCATGCGGACTATGTGAACTACAGGCGATTCAACAGCGATGTGAAACTGGACACGGCATGGAGCGAACTGCCGAAGGGAACCACGGACCTCACCCGCGAAGGCGACGACAGCTATGCCGTCAAGGTGGACGTGCGCGTGGTGAACGTCGAAGCCTGGGTGACCGCCGGCAATGGAACACCGGTGACCGATCTGTCGGCCCCGGACTTCGACATTCAGGAAAACAACGTCGCGCAGACCATCACGAACTTCAGTCCGGTCAACACTCCCTACGACGTGCTGTTGCTCTTCGACCGCAGCGGCAGCACGCAGCGGGATTGGGTTTCCATGCAGAAGGCGGCCGAGGGTTTCATCGCCAGTCTCCGCCCCCAGGATCGCGCCGGCATCGCGAACTTCGATACGAGTTACCGCATGCTGACCCGCTGGACGAACACCCGCGAACAGCTCAATCGCACCGTCGACGGACTGGCGAACGGCAAGCGCCCCGGAGGGACTTCGTTCTATCGGGCGGTGGAACAGTCGCTCGCCTCGGAACTTCTGCCGGTCGCGGGCCGCCGCCGCGCTCTGATTGTGCTGACGGACGGCCGGGAGAACGGGCTTTTCAACACGTTGTTCCGCCGCGGCACTCTCCTGTCGATGAAGGAGGAAACGCCGTACCGGCAGATGCTCGATCTCGCCAGACGCGAACGCGTGCCGATCTATATCGTCACGATCAGCAACACGGGCAGCGAGGTGGTCCGGCTCTCGCAGTTCTATTCCCGGGAGGTGGCGAACGACTATATGGCTGCGGTCGCCATGCGTCTCGAGCAACTCGTCGAGGTGTCGGGCGGCCGGGCGCTTTTCCCGAAAACCCTCAATGACATTGTGCCGCTGTACAGCCAGATCAGCCGGGAGTTGGGAAGCGCCTACAGCATCGGGTACGTGTCAAACCTGCCTGCGGAGTTTCAGGGATTCCGCGAAATCAAACTGACGACCCGCGATACGCATCTGCACGTTGTTCAGTCGAGGGCCGGCTACGTCGCCCCGTAACGACTACAGCAACAACCCGATGACGGACCCGGTCATGCACGTGGCCAGCGTTCCGGCAAGAATGGCCTTCAGCCCGAGACTCACCACTTCATCGCGGCGCTCGACGACGAGGCTTCCCAGCCCGCCGATCAGAATTCCAAGACTTCCGAAGTTCGCAAAACTCGTCAACGCATACGTCATGATCAGGCGGCTGCGGTCGTCGAGAGCGCCTGCCGGAAGCCGGGCCATGTCGATGAACGCCAGCAACTCGTTCAGGATCGTTTTGGTGCCCATCAGCGTCCCCGCCGTCTGGACCTGCGGCCACGGAATACCGAAAAGCCACACAATGGGGGACATGATCAGGCCCAGGATCCGTTGAAGCGTCAGCGGCCGGCCCGCCACAGGGACGAACCCGATCAACGCGTTGGTCAAATGAACCAGAGCGATCATGACGATCAGCATTGCGACGATGTTGAGCAGCAGATGGAGGCCGTCCATGGTTCCCCGGACAATCCCATCCATCGAACTCGTCGCGCTTCGCTGCGGCAGAAAGCTGCCCGCCGTTGCGGCTTCGGTTTCGGGAACCATGATCCGCGCGACGGTGATCGCCGCCGCAACGTGGATGAAAGAGGCGACGAGGATGTGTCCCAGCGGATCCGGAATCACGCCCTTCAGTATCGTCGCGTTGCGCAAAACGAAGGAAAACCCCTCGACGATGTACGGAAGGATCCTCCAGTAGAAGAGAAGCGACGACAGAGCCCCGATCACGAGAACCAGGGGAAGCGCCTGAAACGCGAAAACGAAATTCGCGCCGGGATCCTGAACGGCGAACGGGGAGGGTCCGCCACCGAGGTATCCGAATACAAAGGACGTGCCCGACCGGGTGGCCGAATCCACGGCAAGAACCAGGTTGTTCAGGAAAAGAAAAACGCGCTTGAACAGCGGCACGTACAGCAGGATCGCCGCGACGGCGAATTGAAGCGCCACGCCGCTGACGATCGCGGACATCCGGACGCTTTTCCGATTCTCGCTGACGACCCACGCGATCGTGAGGAAGACCACAATGCCGAGCAAGGCCTGAAGTCGCATGGCGAAGGATTCTAAGCGCAATCGCGAATTTCGGATTTCGGATTTCGGACTTGAGCGGCGGTATTCGCTAGAATTCCTCCATGCCCGATCCATTTGCGAACTGGCAGGAGGCGCTCGAGAAACGGCACCTGGCCAACCTGACGTTTCAGGAAGTCCGGCGCAGCGTCCAGGCGCTTTCGGCGATCTACGTCGAACAGCGCGACAGAATCGATTCGGGGGCCGCGCTCAATGGCGCCGGCAAGCGGGCCGCTTTCGCGATGTTCTATGCGCCGCTCCATTTCCTTCTGGTCCGCGAAATCGTCCGCGCTTTGGATCTCGCCGGGAGCCCGGCGGAAAGCATCGTCGACCTCGGATGCGGTACCGGCAGCGCGGCAGCGGCGTGGGCGCTGGAATGCGATCCGGCTCCAAAGGTCATTGGCGTCGATCGGAATTCCTGGGCGCTGCAGGAAGCGAAGTGGACCTATGACGTGCTGGGACTCCGCGCGACGACCCGGGCGATGGACGTGCGAACGATCGCGATCCCTGCGCAAACGGGCGTGGTGGCCGCTTTCACCATCAACGAACTGGACCCGGAGTCGCGCGATCGCCTGCTTCGGCATTTTTTGAAATGCGCCGAGCGCGGTTCACCCATTTTGATTGTCGAGCCGATCGCCCGCCGGTTGACGTCATGGTGGGGCGATTGGGCACAAGCTTTCATCAATGCGGGCGGCCGGCAGGACGATTGGCGTTTCCGCATCGAACTTCCCGAGAAGCTGAAGTTGATGGATAAGGCGGCCGGCCTCGACCATCGCGAGTTGACCGGCCGATCGTTGTGTTGCTCTAAATTCGGTGTCAGGCACCACTGACACCGAATCTCGGCGTGTGGTACAGTGTGCCCTCAAAAATGTACTGCCCACGATGCGGACGACAGAATGAGGACATCGCGCGGTTCTGCCAAGCCTGCGGAAATGACCTGACCGCCGCCGCCAAAACCGTTCCGGCGGTCTACGCGGGTTTTTGGAAGCGTTTCGCTGCCGTGATCATCGATTCCATCGTCGTCAGCGCGGCGACGGGCATCCTGACTGCGGCCACTTTCGGCATGGGTTGGGCGTCGATTTTTTTCCTGCCGTGGATCTACGAGGCGATCATGTTGAGTTCCGTCAAGCAGGCAACCGTGGGCAAGATGGTTCTGGGCTGCGTGGTGACCGATCTCAACGGCGGCAGAATCACATTTGCCCGGGCGACCGGGCGGCATTTTGCGAAGTGGATTTCGGCGCTTCTCCTGGGATTCGGCTTCATCATGGCGGCGTTCACCGAAAAGAAACAGGCGCTGCATGACCTGATCGCGGAAACGCTGGTCGTTGGCCGTCAACCATAAGAAATGATTGACTGTTCTCGAAGCCGCATAGTACTCTGCGCCCACTTCTTTTTGGTCTCCGTATCTACCTCACCCCCGTCTCTCCGGGCACTTGCCGGAGAGTTTAGAGGTCAGAAAAAGTTACGAATCCGCGGGCACTCAAACCCGCGAAACACGTTTGATGGAGGAAGACATATGAGTCTGCGACGAATTTTTTTCGCCGTATTGTCGCTCGTCGCGTTGTCGCTGCCGTTGATGGCGCAAACAACGACCGGAGCGATCAACGGACGAGTTGGCGATAGTTCGGATGCGGTTATTCCCGGAGTCACCGTGACTCTGACGAGCCCTGCCATCCAGGGCGCGAAGTCGGCGATTACCGACGAATCCGGCAGCTATCGCTTCATTCTGCTCCCGCCCGGGACGTACACCGTCAAATACGACCTTCCCGGTTTCAAGACAATCGTGCGCGACGGCATCATCGTTCAGGGAAGCCGCACAGCCACATTGAACGTGCAGATGGAAGTGGCTACGGTTGCCGAAACCGTAACGGTCACCGGCGAAACCCCGGTGGTCGACGTGCAAAACGCGACGGTCGGCGTGGCATTCAACGCGCAGATCCTGCGCGACCTTCCGGGCGCCCGCGACGTGTGGGCGGTTCTCGGACAAACACCGGGCGTGGCGATCACCGGAACCGGCTTTGACGTCGGCGGATCCACCGCCGGTACGCAGAAGGGCTATCGCGGCTATGGCATTAGCGGACAGACCTGGATCACCGTCGACGGCGTTTCCACCACCGAGGGAACCAGCGGCGCGGGAATGTACTACGACTACAGCTCTTTCTCGGAAATCACCGTGCAGGCGGCCGCGAACTCCGCGGAAGTGGCCGTTCCCGGCGTCTACACCAACACCGTGATGAAGACCGGCGGCAACACGCTGCATGGTTCGGGCTACATCGATTGGGAAGACAAGAAATTCGTCAGCGACAACATTTCGCAACGTCTGAAGGACCAGGGATTCACGCAGGCCGACAAGTTCAAACGCTATAACGACATGAACTTCAACGCCGGCGGCCCCTTCAAGAAGGACAAGTTCTGGTGGTTCACTTCCGTGAAGTACCAATACTCCGGCTTGACCACGGCTCTCAACAAGTCCGCGACCGATCTGACCGGTGGCGGCACTTTCGAGACCGGTCTTGGCGGAATCTCCGGAAAGCTGAACTATCAGCTCACTCCCGGCAACCAACTGGTCTGGTCGCATCAGCGCACCACGAAGAATCAGCCGTATCGCAACGGGATGGGAGCGAACGCGAAGAACTACGTCATCGAGTCCACCCAGAACGAGGAAGCGGTCTACTTCACCAACAAGGCGCAGTTCACGTCCGTGCTGACCAACCGCATGACGCTGGATACCGCCTGGCAGTGGTACAACCTCTACGATCCGCGTTACGCCCACGTGAAGGCGACGCCCTACTCCGACACCGTCACCCTGATTCAACGCGGCGCGTTCGGCCGTGAATCGGACACTTACCGGAACCGTCATCAGTTTTACGGGAATATCGGATACAGCCGCAGCGGCCACGAACTGAAGGTCGGTTTCGGTGAAATCTACGAAAACAACGGCGGAAAGAACGATTGCGAATTCAACGACGACGCCCACAGCCTCGTCCCGTGCGTCACGTTGACCTACACGAACGGAAACCCCAACACGGCGATCATCGGAGACGGTCCGTTGAA
>JAHFTY010000341.1 GCA_023265365.1 Acidobacteriota bacterium | reverse complement strand
CCGTAGGGAAGGTTCAGAAGATCGTCATAGTTGTGCGAGTCCGTGTTGATGATGAGGTGCACACCCATCTCGTTCGCCTTGCGGCACAGGACGTCGCTCAGGTCCAGGCGATGAAAATTCGCATTTACTTCCAGGCAGGTCCGGGTTCGCGCCGCCGCTTTCATCACCTCGTCGAAATCGAGTTCGTACGCGTCGCGATCTCCAAGCAACCGGCCTGTCGGATGACCGATCACCCGGACGTTCGGGTTTTGCATCGCTTTCACAACACGCGCGGTCAGCGACGCGCGATCCTGCTTGAAGCCGGAGTGGAGCGACGCGACAACGAAATCGAGCTGTGCGAGAAGTTCGTCCGGGTAGTCGAGCGTCCCGTCCTGCCGGATGTCGACCTCCGTTCCGGCCAGAACACGAATGTCTGTGTACCTCTCTGCGGCGGCGCGCACTTCATCCGTGTGCCGCAGGAGATCTTCGTCGGACAGGCCGCCCGCGACGCCGAGCGATTTCGAATGATCGGTGATCGCCACGTAGCGGTATCCGCGCCTGCGTGAGGCCTCCACCATTTCTTCGACGGAGAACTTCCCGTCGCTCCAGGTGGTATGCATGTGGAGGTCGCCTCGAATATCCTCCATTTCGATCAACCGGGGCAGCGCGCCCTTCGCCGCGGCTTCCAACTCTCCGAGGTCTTCGCGCAGAACGGGCGGAATGAACGGCAATCCGAGTTTTTCGAAAACCTGTTCTTCGGTGACTCCGGCAATCGAGCTGTCGTTCGCGTCGAACAGGCCGTATTCGTTGAGTTTCAACCCCATCCTGATCGCGCGCTCGCGCATGCGGATGTTGTGCGCCTTCGATCCGGTGAAGTAGTGCATCGCCGCGCCCCAGCTTTTGGGATCGATGACGCGGAGGTCCACCTGCAAATCGTCGTCCAGGCGAACCGACGCTTTCGTTCCGCCCTGCGCCAGAACCTCCCGAACGATCGGCGACGTCAAAAACGCCTGCATGGTGGCTTCGGGGTGAGTCGACGCCGCGAGGATGTCGACGTCGTGCACGATTTCCTTCATGCGCCGGAGGCTGCCGGCATAGGCCACGCGATCGGCGTGAGCTTCAAGAAAGCGGCAGATCTGATCGGCGATCGGTTTGGTTCTGCCGAGCAGGTAATTGCCTTTGCGCCGCCTGTAGATTTCAATGCCGCGGAGAATGTTGTCCGACGTCTTTTTCTTGAATCCCGGAACGCCCGCCAGCTTTCCCTCGCGGCAAAGCGCTTCGAGTTCTTCGACGGATTGGACGTGAAAGCGATCGTAGATGGTTTTCGCGGTTTTGGGTCCGACGCTCGGGATCGCGACAAGCTTCACCAGACCCGGCGGAACCTCTTGCCTGAGGTCTTCGAAAAACTTCATCTTTCCCGTGTCGATATACTCCACGATCTTCTTCGCAAGATCTTCGCCGATGCCCGGAATCTCCCGGACCGATCCCTGCCGGACAAGGTTCTCGATGGTGTCCGTCAGATTTTCGAGACTCGCGCCGGCCCGCCGGTACGCTCGAATGCGGAAGGGGTTTGCCGACTGGATTTCCAGAAGGTCCGCGATTTGGTTGAAGATCGAAGCAATTTCAAGATTTCGCACGACGGATCGATTTCCTCAGGGCCGCTTCGAGGGAAAGCGTCTTCCGTTTCGTCTTCGCAGCCTTGCGACGGAAGCTTAGCACCACGGACTCCTGAGCGCTCAATCCTCGCACGCGGTGGACGGACTTCAGATCGGCCTCGAGCGTGTAGCCCAGGCGTTCCGCGACGCGCTCGACGGCCCGGTGATATTTCGTCTGGCCTGCGCCTGCGTGCGGAACGGTTTGAGGCCGACGGGTGCCGTCGCCGCAAGGACGCCGCCGTTCCAGGCGAGGAAATCCCTGGTGGTGCATTCTTCTCCGCAACGTCCATTCGAGAAGGCGGACGACCGTAGGACTTTGTTCCGGTGGAGTCCGGCACGATGGAGATCTTTTTCCACACGGGCGCGGATTCCAGGAAGAACACGGGCGTCGCGGCCCACGGCTTGCGCGTGTCCTAATGGGTCCGTTGAAATCCAGACGTGCGTCCAGGCGGGCGGAATGGAATGGCGAGTCTCCCGATCCGGCCGAGCGCCTGGGATCGTGGATGACCCTGCCGGAAAGGGCGATGTATCGAAACGTCTTGCCGGTTCCACGGCGTCGAACGCTGGGCGCGCTGCAGGGATAGCCCACTGGAAGCAACCGGCATCCACGGTGGCGTCTAATTGAAAAGGGGGAGTTCCATGGAGACGTTCAACGAGAGCCACGACCTGATGGCTCCGCTTCGAGAGAATCACGGAGAACCTGAAGTCCGCATCCGAAGACTTCACCGTCATCGCCAGGGAAGCGAACGAAACCGTCAGAAGCGAACTCACCGAACTGCGCAACCGCCTTCACGAAACGGGCGACGAGCTTCAAGCGTCCATCGCGGATCCGGTTCGGGAATGGTCCGCCCTCGTCACAGCCATCTCGACAGGCATTAAGTCCTTCTTCGCTCCGCCGATCCCCGAAGACCTCCGCCACACGCCCGCCGCCTGGCAGAATTTCGGATCGGGATTTATTGAAATTCGGAATTCGGATTTTGCGAAATCCGAATTCCGAACCCAAACCCGCCGTGCTATATTTCCGGGGTTGCGTTGAACAACGCGCGGCGGGCCGTTAGCTCAATTGGCAGAGCAACTGACTCTTAATCAGTAGGTTGGAGGTTCGATTCCTCCACGGCTCATTTTAAAATCAAAGATTTAGCCGACCTTCACCGGTCGGCTTTTTCATTGGGGTAACGCTGGGGTAACAAATAAAGGCCATCAAAAAATTTCTGAAAAATGGGTTTTCTCCATCATTATCGAGTGTTCCAGCACATGTGGAAGCCGGTCGGTT
>JAHFTY010000055.1 GCA_023265365.1 Acidobacteriota bacterium | reverse complement strand
ACGATTCAGTGCGGATCGTTCTTCCCTTTCCGTTTGCGTACTTCGGCAGGACCTACGATTCCGTTTTCCTGAATACCGACGGGAATCTCACTTTCGGCGAAGCGGATCGCGCATCCACCGGCCGCGATCTGCAGCGGATGATCGGCGGCCAACCCCGAATTGCGCCGCTTCTGGACGACCTGAATCCGGTTTCGCCGGGCCGCGTCACGGTGGAAAAGTTCCCGGATCGAATCCTCTTCAACTGGATCGACACCGGCGAATGGGTCACCGCCGGAGCGCGCGGCCGGAACACCTTCCAGGCGGTTCTGTTTGCCGGGGGCGCGATTCGATTTACCTACACGCTGACCATGGATGCCCAGCAAGGCGTCGTGGGAATCAGTCCGGGCGGCGGCGCCAGCACGATCGATCTGGTCGACCTGTCGGAACAGGAACGGACAGCCGCATATCCCGGGCTCATTGCCGAAGTCTTCGCGACGAAACAGGCGGTGAGTCTGGCGGCGGTGTCGCAGTATTTTTATCGATCCCATCCCGACGTGTACGACTTCGTGATGGTCTTCAGCGACTTCAACCTCTCACTGGACAGCGCCTTCGCATTCACCGTCGGAATCCGAAACGACATCCGCGGCATCATCACCGCCGACGAGCCGCTTTTCGATCGAGGACGGCAGTTTGGTTCGCCCAGCCGCCTGCAGGCGATGTCGAATATGGGGTCTCTCAGCAACTACCCTCTCGATCCGCGACGCCGGTTTCTCGGGGAAAACAGTGCGCTTTCCATCGTGAGTCACGAGTTTGGCCACCGCTGGCTGGCGTTCATGGATACGCGCGACAGCGTCCTGCTGGGCCGGCAGAAAGCCCACTGGAGCTACTTCAACAACACCTCCGGATCCTTCATGGAGGGCAATGAAATCCAGGACCTCGGCGCGGGACGCTTTCGAACGGTCGGCGCGGTCTATCGCTACAGTCCCCTGGACCAGTACATCATGGGCCTGCGGGCCGCCGCGGAAGTGCCTCCATGGTTCGTGGTCACGGAGCCCCGGTTCGACTCGCTGCCGTCTTCTTTCACCAGCGGCTGCCGCGAAGGCAGCATGGCCGCCTGCAATCCGTATGTCGGGCTGGATTTCTCGGGGGTGCGGCGCGATGTCCGCCTCGATGAAATGGTCGGCATTGCCGGGGCGCGGGTTCCCCAAATGGAACAGGCCTCGAAGGTGTTCCGGGTCGCGTTCATTCTGCTGACGCAAAAAGGCCAGACCGCCTCGGCTTCCTCGGTTGCGAAACTCGACGGGATTCGCGTTGCCTGGGAATCGTATTTTCGCGACGCCGTCGACGGGCGTGGAACGGTGATGACCGATCTGGTGAATCTCAGAACAATCTCCACCCGTTTCGACGACTCGCTGCCGCCGCGAGGAAGCAGGCGCTTTGCAACGTTGACGCCGGATTCCGGACAGCGCAGCGGCTTTGCCCGAGCAGAATCGGCGTTCGGAACAGCGTTGCTCCGGACGTTCGCCGGAAGTTCCCTCCGCAACGAAACCGAGGTGCCCGCGTCCACCGCCGCAACCTCGTTTCTCTCCTATGTCGAGACGGCGAATTCGGTGAACACGCGGTTCTCGATCGTCAATCCCGGAACCGCGCCGGCCGCCGTGAGCATTCAATTCAGTTCCGGGTCACGAACCACGCTGACCGTTCCCGCCGGTTCGGTCCAATCCGCCAACACCGCCACACTCCTGGATGCCGGTTCCGGCGGTTTTTCAGGTACGGCCACAATCCGCTCGGACATTCCAGTGGCGGTCACGGTGTACCGCGAAACCATACGGGGTTCGGATTCCATCGTCGTGACCAACGTGCCCATGACATCCGTCACCGAGACTTCGGCCGAGACGTCCGTGTTCCCACAGATCGTGGATGGCGCTGGATATTCAACGGAGTTGATCCTGCTTAATCCGGCCGCAGCGTCGATCGGCGGGACCATCGACTTCTCAACCGGGTCGCGGGTTTCATACCAGATTCCGGCAGGCGGGATGTGGCGCATGCGAACCGCGAATGCCGGACGGCAGGTTCAGGCAGGATTTGCTTCCATCATTCCTGCGCCCGGATCAAACCGGCCCATCGCCTCGGCGATCCTCGACCTGACAACCGATCGCGGCCTCGAATTTCAGGCAGGCGTTCCCGCTCAGGTGGAGACGACGCGAGCGGCCATATTGGGAACACGCGACGGGGACATACGAACGGCGCTGGCTGTGGTAAACCGGTCGGCTCAAGCCGCCGGCGTGCGGCTGACCGCGTACGATCAAAACGGCGATGTTGTGAATGCCATCACGGTTCCTGTTGCAGCGCAGGGCCACCTCGCCGCATTTCTGGATGAGTTAATGACTCTGCCCGGCAGATTCCAGGGAACCGTCACGCTGGATTCGCAGGCGCCCGTCCACGCGATCACTCTGCGAACACGCATTATCGCCGGCGCCTTCTCGCTCACATCCATGCCGGTTGTGGATCTCAACAAGCCGCCCTCCGGCCCTTTCTACTTTGCCGATGTGGCGGCATCCGGACAGTCTGCAACCGAAATTTTTTTGATGAACATCGGCACGGCCGCGTTCCGGCTTCAGACATTCGGAACGGACGGTAACGGCATCCTCATGGTGCAGCAATGACGTATCTCGGCATCGACGGCGGCGGCTCGAAAACCGTCTTCCTGCTCGCGGACGACCGGGGCCGCGAACTGGCACGCGTTCACTCGGGAGCGTCCAACTGGCTCTCGGTAGGGCGCGCGGCCGCCGCCGCCGCCATTCGCGACGGCGTGGCGCGCCTGGCGGGTCCGGCGCCGGATTTCGTGTGCGCCGGATTTGCGGGTGCGGGCCGGCCCGAAGGACTGGAGTTCTATCGCAGCGTTCTGGAGCCCCTGTTTCCGTCATCCGCCGTTCGAGTCGAAAGCGACGGCCTGATCGCATACGTGGGCGCGATCGGTTTGTCGCCCGGCGTCCTGTTGATTGCGGGAACCGGTTCGATCGCCATCGGACGCCATGCGGACGGCGCCATGATTCGCGCCGGCGGATGGGGCCCCCACTTCGGCGACGAAGGCGGCGGCTTCTGGATCGGACGCGAAGCGGTTCGCACCGCCCTTCGATCGCTCGACACATCGCGCTCAGACGAATTCTCAGTGAAGGTCTCGGCTGCCCTCGGCCTCAGTTCCACTGAGAAGGTTGTTGCAGAGTGGGGGGCAGGACGCATCGGCGTCCCCGAAATCGCGGCGCTCTTTCCAGTGGTATTGACGCTGTACCCCGAGGAGCCCGCCGCATCGATACTCCATCTGGCGGCATCCCATCTGCGCTCCGTCACAGAAACGGCTCTCCGGCGCATCGATTCTTCTCCGCGCGCCTTATCCGTCATGGGCTCCGTCGCGTCCCATCCGGTGATGCGCCGGCTGATCGGATTGGATTTCACGGACCCTGTGGCGCCCGCCGAAACGGGCGCCATTCTGTTGGCGAAATCCATGTCCGGCGGCCACTGAGGCCACTGCGTTGAGGCACTGCTGTCCCAATGAAGCGAAATCGAGGAAAAGGGTTTTCCCCTCCTCGACGAGGAGGGGTGGCGCGAAGCGCCGGGGTGGTGCTGTTCAAGAAATTTGATTTTGTTGAACGAACCGCCCCGCCGCTTCGCGGCACCCCGCCTGGCCAAGGCGGGGAAAAGTCCTCGTCCTGCGACTCCATGGCGTCAAGTCAAAACCAGACCGCATCGCCCAACATTTTTTCTCGCGAAGCGAGACGGCGTCAGTCCAGGCTCAAATCCCGGTGCAGCTTGAGCGCCTCCCTTGCGAGCGCGGCGTCGCCGGCGGCTCCGGTCTTGACCAGGCCCAGAAGAAACCCGATCGCGCCGGAATCCCGGGATGAGCTGAGGGCCCGCAGAATCACACCGCGGAACTCGCGGTCGGCAGCCTCGTCCCAGGCATCCATCAAGATTCTCACGGCGTGGGCTGAACGCGAGGCGCCAAGCGCAAGCGCCGCCTCATCGCGCGGCGCGGCATCCGCCGACCTCAAATAGCCGGCCACGAAACCCAAACTGTCGCGGCGATTCAGGGCAAGCAAGGCGTCGAAGACATGCCCCACAATCAGGGGACGGCTGTCGCCGGTCCTGGCTTTCAGCCGCAGCAGCAGTTCCGCCTCGTCCCCGCCAAGTTGCGCAAGCGCGCGAACGGCTTCGACTCGAACGGGATCTGTGCGATCCGAAAGCGCTTCAACGACGTGCCGCAGCTTCTCAACCCGGAGCAGGTCACTGCACTGGACCAGCGCCAGCACGCTCATGGCGCGCAAAGCCGAAGCCGCGTCTTCCTGCCCTCCCCAGACCGGCTCCATTTGAATGTGAGACGCGCCCCGGAGAAACGGAGCCGACTGATCGTAGTCCAGTTCAGCGAGTGCCTTGACGATTGCGGTCTTTCCCCAGCATTTCGGGTCGGTCTTGACGGGATCATTGAAGAGACGATCGAAGGCGGCAAGCATCTCCGGAAGCAGTACCGGCACCTTCAGTGCCGCCGTGGTCCTGGCTGCTTCAGCGACGATCAGGTTGGCGCGGTCCTGAAACGCTTTCTTCAAAGCCGTGACCGCTTCGGCGCCGGCCGCGGAAATCTTCAACATCCGGATCTGCTCGACTCGATATTCAAGCTTGCGGCTCGACGGACTTCGCACAGATGCCCTTCCGAAAAACAGGAAATGATTAGACTGACCGGGATTTAACCAAAAGATGGCTGATGCGCTCGAGATTTTTCAGGCCGTAAACGTCGGTTTCGAATTGCGGGATCCAATGCAACGCGTACTTCCGGAATCGGCGTGAAATCTCGTCACGGTACACCTGTTCCTGTTGCCGGCGTGCCTGGTAAAAATCGCCTTCGAGGTTTTCCGGCAGCACGCGATTCACGATGATGCCGCACACATTCACGTTGGCTTCGCTCAGCGTTTCGGCGGCGCGCGCGCTTTCCTCGATGGGAAGCCGCTCGGGAATCAGCACGAGAACGAAGCCGGTAAAATTGTGCTGCATCATACAGATGCGCACACGTTCCAGTTTTTCCTTCCTCAACTCCAGAGTTGCCAGGATCGGGTCGGCCTCGGCAGGTTTCGCGTCCATTCTCGCCCGCAGTTTGTCGATGCCCTGGTTCAGCGACAGCAGGGACTTCCGCCGCTTGGACAAGGCCTCGATCCAGGACGACATCAACTCCGGCATCCGGAGCAGGCGCAGCGTATGGCCGGTGGGCGCGGTATCGAAAACGATGAGGTCGTACGCGTCCTGCCGGTTCACGATCAGTTCGCTCATCCGGTCGAAAAGCGCGACCTCTTCCATTCCAGGCATCGAGGCGGCCAGTTCGATCTGACGTTCGGCTTCCTTGAGAATCGCCGGGCTGAAGAGTCTGGCGATCTGTGTCTTCACGCCGTCGATGTAGCGTCGCGCTTCAAAGTCCGCGTCCAGTTCGATGCCGGTGAGACCCGGACACACTTCGCGCTCTTCGCGATCGAAAGGCCTTTCGAAGATGTCCGACGTCGAGTGGGCCGGATCGGTCGAAACCAGCAGCGTCCGCTTCCCCTCACGACTCGCCGCCAGGGCCATCGCCGAAGCGCACGTCGTTTTGCCGACGCCGCCCTTGCCGCCGAAAAACAGAATTCGCTTTTTGAGTAGATCCCGCATTTCAACAGCAGGGCATGTTGCCGAGAGGAGAGTGATCCATGCCCATGCGCCGGTGCCAGACGTGAAACTCCTCCAGAAAGTACGGGTAGACTTCGAGCAGATAAATGGAAGCCGGATTCGGCAGACCGACCAGTTCCATGAAACACAGCAGCATGAAGAGGTCGTTCAGTTCCATGAATTGCTCACGCAACTGCTTCTCATAACCCGCCAGCGACATTCCAAAAAAGAACTCGCCGGCATTTTCGCGAAAACGGCTCCAGCCCATAACGTGTGATGAATATACCAGACCGGCCCCGGACAGCCCGTGGCAGGAGTGGGTCCGATACCTCGGCGCCCATTTTCACAATTCGGGGACAGACCCGGAATTACCGTCTTCTGCCACGGGCCCCTGACCCATCGGCCTGACGCCTCACTGCATTCGCTGCACTCCCCCGTCGACAAAACTTAATTTCCAGCGCGCGGCCGCCGGAAAGGCCGGCACGATCTCGGCATGAATGTCGTTGCGGTCCAGTACAACGCGGACAGCGGATTCCAGAATCTGGGGCGTGAAGTTCGGAGGAACGCGATCGAAATACAGGACCGCCTCCGCCTCCGGCTGACCGATTTGGCGGATGCCTTCCACAAAAGACTCGAAGGCTCCGGCGAGCCGGGCTTCTTCGGCGCGAGTCGCGCGGCTTCGGTAGAACTCCATGCCGCCGTGAGCGAGCGTCCAGCCAACCAGCAGAGCCGCGTTCACGGAAGCCAGATTCTTGATCGAAAGGGCGTGGCGCAAACGCACCTGGATTTCCTTCGCCGCCATTCCGAACAGGCCCGCAATTCCGAAAAACGGGATGTACCAGAAGAACGGCCATCGATGGTTCGGCAGAAAGATCACCGGAAGAAAGGTGATGAACGTGTATCCCAGAAAGAAAACTCCGAGGCGAGGCCTCGCGAACGCGGCCGCGGCAAGCAGCGCCACGACCGGCAATCCCCATGTGCCATAGAGCCAGCTGAAGTATTGACCGAAACCCTGGATCATCGTGGCAAACCGTAGATCCATGAAGTACGGATCCCGCGGATCGACGCCGCGCATGGCCCCAACCTTTGCATATCCGAACAGCGCCATGACCAGCACCGGCGCCACAAACCAGGGCAGCACGCGCCGGAGCATTCCGCGTAAATCGGAAGCGGCGCAACATTCGTAGAGAAACCAGACGGCAACAAGGCTGATGGCCATCTCCTTCGACTTGATCGCCAGAACGTAAACTCCGGTCAGCGCCACCAGAACGGGCACAGACTTGCGGAACTTTATCCAGCCGTGAAGCCCGGCAAGCATGAACGCGCACGCCAGCAGTTCGAAGATGGTTCCGAAACTCCAGTAGATGTCCGCGAAGTTGACGCGCAGAACGAACGGCGCCGTTCCGGCAACCGCAGCGAATGACGATCGAAGCAGGCGCCGAAGCACGAGAAAGATCAGAAACGTGTTCAGCGCGTGGAGAGTCCAGCCGGCGAGGTGGTACGGAAGCGGATTCAAGCCGAATGCGTGAAACAGCGCCCAATAGGCCAACAGACCCACCGGCCGGAAGGTGCCGGCGAAAGGGTCGGCAAGGTGTGAAGCCATCTGCAGGGCGCTCTGAGATCGGATCAGGGCGATGTTGTTGAAGTCGTCGGTCCAGAAGTACGAAAAGGACCACAAACGAAACGTGAACAGCAGCGTCAGAAGGATCGCAAAAACAACCGCAAACTTCGCGAGACCCGGCGTCCGCCTCAACGCAGAGCGGCGCGCCACGAGAACCATGGCGTTTTGCCGATCTCCTGGACGAACTGTTTCAGCGCCTTTTCGAAGGTGGTGCCCTTGATACTGAACCGCTTGTGTTCGGGAAGTTCGGTCCATGCGAATGGAACGAGGACGTGCGGCCTGAAGTTGTATAGAAGCCGGAGTTCGTTGAGGTAATAGCGAAGATCGGTGCTTGGCGCGATGTCGTTCGAATACGGCATGGACGGGTTGTATTCCATGATTCCCCAATTGTCGCTTGTCATGAACAGAGTGGAATACAGCTGAGGCGTCGCGGTTTTCGTGTGTTTGCGCCCGTCGAAACCGTTGAATGCGGTGACGCCCGTTCCACCGAATGGTTCGAGCACCGCGGTCTCAATGTAGCTCGCGGACGTTTTGACCCGCATGTTGTCGCTTTCGCCGAAGATGAGGTCGGCGGGAATCTGGTGTGTATAGAAGTGGGATCGTGGAATCTGAAAACCGGTTTCGGGGTCGGGTGTGGTGGTAATCCAGTCGGAAAAGTCGCGTATCCAGTTGGCGATGACTTCCTTGCGGAACTGGATCCAGGCCGACCAGTAGACGTCGCCGGCCGCTTCCGTTCGCGGCGCGTCAAACCCGCCGGGTATTGCGTAAGGGCCGTTGGAAGGCAGTTTTTCGGGCAGCCGCAGGTAGTCGGCGTAGGTAATCGGACCGCTGTCGTCGTAATAGCGCAGACGCCATGAGGTGAACGATTGCTTGAAGTCTCCGTCGAAGGTGTGGCCGTTGTGATCGTCGTCGGAGTCGGGGCTCAAATCCCCGTCGTAACGCCCCCGGCGGATCCAGTCTCTGAACTCCTCGACCATGAAGGGGCTGTAATCCGTATAGATCACGTTATTCGTGCTGACGGTGGTTTCGCCCTGATTCGCATAATTGCGCTCGTATGTGAATTCAGTCTCGCCGTCGCCGCTGACGGTCAGAAAGGTTTCCGGATACTGCGCCATCAGCTTCGCCATCCGCCGTCCGATAATCCGCGTTCCTTCCTCGATTCTCGATCGCATCGGCTGCGCGTAACGCGAAGGCGTCACCCAGGCCGTCGTGGGCGCATTGTTCGTGTTGGTCAGGTTGGAGGGAGGAGCAATCAGTCCGTCCGAAAACCATTGCGCATTCCGAACGTCGTCCCGAATGGCGCGGCGTCGCAAGTTGTTCGTCCCGTGAAAGAACCCCGAAACGATTGAAATATGCGTCACGATGCCGTTGGCATGGGCGCGACCGACAATCGCATCCGTCTGCGCCAGCGAAGCCGCCATGTCGGCTTCGCCGATGGGCCGGTCCAGCGGAATGCTGGGATAAGACAGGTTCAAAAACGCCGCAAATCCCAGAAGCACATGGGGAGCGCCGCCGATGCGTTGCTTCAATTCACTGACGTCGCTTGCGAATTTCGCCTCGGTCTTCAGCGTGTAATCGACGTAGAGCGGCGTCAGCACAAGCGAGTTTTCGTATGTGCCTCCGCTTTGCAGCATTCCAGCCGCCGCCGACAGCACCGGAAACACGATAAACGCCAAAACGATCATTCGCCTGAACATGAGCGGCATTATACGAAATTAACGTCGAATCGGCCTTCATTGGAATGCCTTTACAATCTCGCAATTGAAGGGCGGCCTGCCCTGTGCCAAAATCAAGTTCACATGATTACGAATGAGGCCGTTGAACAAGCCTGTGCCGAAGTCGGCGACTACACTGAAGAACAGATGGCAACCGAGTTCGAGCGATTCTTCAAAAGTCAGCCGAATCTGTGCGAGTTCATCGTGGAATTGACCGGTGACAGCGAGCAACGAATCCAGGAATTGACCCTTTTCCTTTCCTACATGGTTCTGAAAGCTGTCGAAAAAGGCAGCCCGATGGACGTGCCCTCATTGGCGCCCGAACGGATCGAGGCGGCGTTCCGCGAGAGCGAGACATGGATCGAACGGATGAACGAGTCGCCGAATCCGGAAACGCAGTCCTCAATCCTTTCCGGCCTGGCGACCGACGCCGAGCCGAATCTGCTCCATTACGTTATTTCAGAAATCAATCAACCGTTGGATGATGGGACCCAACTCGCGGACGAACAAAAGGGCGAAGTCTTCTTCGTTTTGAAAACCGTCATCACCACGCTTTCAGGAACATCCATTGAAACCAAAAACATCCAATAACACCAACACGCTGCTCGTGATTGCCGCGGCCGTCCTGCTTGGGGGCATCGCATGGTTTTCCACGCGAGAGACCGAATCGGCGCCCCAGCAACCCCGTGCACAGGCGGAGACCGTGACGTACCAGACGCTGCCCCCCTCGAATTTCACCGGAAGAACTCGAGAGGCGTATCAGGCGGCCCTGGATATCCCGGAAGTCCTGAAACAGGTCCAATGTTACTGCGGCTGCCAGGAGAGCGCCGGTCACCAGAGCAACTACTTCTGCTTCACCGACACGCACGGCGCCGGTTGAACGATGTGCCAGGATATCGCGCTGGACGCGCGACAAATGCACGACGCCGGTCTCCCGACGAATCAGATCAAAGAGGCCATTCGAATCAAGTACGGCCAGTAGATGAAGCTTCACTTTCACGAGGAGGGTCGCGGACCGGCGATCCTCCTCCTTCATGCCTTCCCCCTCAACAGTTCCATGTGGAAGCCGCAGATCGCAACGCTCAGGAACAGCTTCCGCTGCATTGCCCCCGATATGCGCGGCTTCGGAACGACTCCTCTGGCCGGGCCGTGGAGCCTGGAAGACGCCGCCGATGATCTGGCCGAGCTCCTGGATACCCTTTCGGTCGAACGATGCGTCGTGGCCGGTCTGTCCATGGGCGGCTACATCGCTCTTCCCTTCTGTGCCCGACACGGCGGACGCGTTCATGCCCTTGTGCTCGCCAACACGAGAGCGCGGGCCGACACCGAAATCGAAAAAGAGGCCCGAACCGGCATAATCGCGGCTCTGGAACAATCCGGTTCCGCGATCCTGCCCGAACGCATGCTGCCCCGGCTGCTCAAACCGAATCCGGATTCTCAGGTCGTCAAGACCGTACGCGACATCATGGCGGCGACGACGGCCACCGGAGCGATCTTCGCGCTGAAAGCGATGCGGGACCGGCCCGACCGGACTTCGGAGCTTGGCCGGATATCCTGCCCGGTTCTGGTCATCTCGGGGGAGCACGATGCGATCACGAGAATTGAAGAATGCCGCGCCATGGCCGACACCATTCCGAACGGAACGTTCAAAGAAATTCCCAACGCGGGCCACCTGAGCAACCTGGAAAATCCGGCCGCCTTCACCTCGGCAATGGAAACATGGCAGAATGACTAGCCGGGCTGGGGTTTTTCCGCGACCTGCCTCAGGTAGCGTTCGAGAGCCTGAACGTCAAATGGTTTTGAGAAATAGGTAAGCTCTTTTTCTTCTAGAAACTGCAGCGTTGCGGAATTGCTGGTATCTCCGGTCAGAAAGATCGTCCGATCGGAATAGATCGGATTCAACTGGCAGAGTTGGCGATACAAATCGATGCCGCTGCCGCCCGGCATCTTCACGTCCGTCAGGACGAAATCGTAGGAGATCGCGCTCGCGAGCGAAATGGCGTCTGCGATCGTTACCGCGGAGTCCACGATCACGCCGGGCCGGCTCAGCCCGGACCGGAGAATCGTCACAATATCGATCTCGTCGTCGACCACGAGAAGCCGCATCGCTCGTGCCGCAGCGGGTGGGGAGAGCGGCGTCTCCTCAACCTGGAACGCGCCCCGGTCCACCGGCAGCTCAACGGCAACGCGGGTCCCTTCACCGGGGTCCGACTCGATGTAAATGTCGCCGTTATGTTCGCGGATGATTCCGTAGGAAATCGACAAGCCAAGGCCGGTCCCTTTGCCGACAGGCTTTGTTGTGGAGAACGGGTCGAAAACCTTCTTGAGGTCGGTTTTGGCAATGCCCGAACCGTTGTCCTGGACGACGATCAGCACCACATCGCCTCGCGTCTCGGTGCGGATGACGATCCGTGGCTGAGTTGACTGCAACAGCACCGCGTCCTGCGCGTTATTGATGAGGTTCAGCAGAACTTGCTGCAGTTGATGCGGATCGGCGAAAACGGCCGGAAGCGACGGAGCCAGCTTCATTTCGAAGACAATGCCACTCGTGGTCAGGTCGTATTCCTTCAATCCGGCTGCCGCTTCCACAACGGCGTTGACATCCGTCTTCACGCGCTCGGGTTTTCGTTTTCGGGCGAACGCAAGCAGGCTGTGGACGACACTCGATGCCCTCAACGCGTTCTTCCGGATCGATTCGATCTTGGTCCGCTGTTCCAGCGAGAGCGTTTCGTCTTCAAGAAGCAGATCGGAATACCCCGTAACGATCGCGAGCGGGTTGTTCAACTCGTGCGACGTCCCGGCCACAAGCTCGCCCAGCGTGATCATCTTCTCGGACTGGGTCAGGGATTCCCGCGCCGCCTTCTCTTTGGTGATGTCCTGAACGATCGCCACGATCGATGTGACCTGGCCGTTGTCGAGAATGGAAGTGGCGCTGAGGAATCCGTCAAAGGTGGCGCCATCCGGCTTCTTGACCAGGATATCGCCCTTCCATTCATGCGAAACGTTTTCGTGAAGAAGGGGTGCGATCGGCTGGTGGTCGATGATTTCCCTGAAATTCCGCCCCACGACATCTCCGAACATCTTCAGACCCGCTTCGTTCACATAGGTGATCGTGCCATCCGCCTTCGCGATGATAATCGCGTCCGCGACGAGCGAGATCGCTTCCAACTCGGCCAGCTTCGCCTGGGCCGTTCGATGCAGCAGGTGATTGAAATTCTCGATGAGGCCGCGCAGCTCGGCGGTAACAAATCGGGTTTCGCCGATCCGGATCGGCTTCAGGTCGACGGGTGACATTTCTTGCAGTTGGACGCCGACGTCCGCAACCCCCCGGGCAGCCACAAACGAAACCAGTCCCGTGATCACGACGCCGATCGCTGCGCAGACCGTTGCGAGAATGCCGGTGCGCCGGATCGCGTCAATGGTCCGCGCGGTCAGGAATTCCGGCGCCACGCCGACAAAGACCTTCCAGGCGATCGGGTCGATGGTCAAGATCTGAATATCGACCGGCCGGTTGCCGACGGTAAACTTTTGTGTTCCATCCGGCGCGCCGGCAAGACTCCTGGCCATGCTCTCCAGTTGCGGAACGGTCATACTCGTCTTGCCCGGATTCGCGATGACGATTCGACCAAACGAATCCATAACGACGTCATACTCGTCGTTTCCAAGGTTGGCCGATGAGGCAAGCCGGTTGGGAGAAACCGAGCCGCTGAAAAAGCCGGAGATCCCGCCCTTCTCGTCAAGCAGCGGCACAACCGTAACGACGGTGGGGATATTCGTCGCCCGTCCCTGAATGTTGCCGGAAACAGCGGTCTTCCTGGTTTCGCGAACCTGTTTCGTCGGAGGACGGTCACTGTAGTCCACGCCGGTCCGGATATCGATCTGCAACGAATAGGACGCGACCGAAACGGCATTCGCGTCAAGAACCACGACCGCCATCAGCAGGGGGTGGTCCGCAAGGACCTTGCGGATCTTTTCCGGTTCGCGCGGCCGCAGCGTTGTCGGATCGATCTGGAGAGCCATGCCCTCCAGGAGCGCCTGGGTCTGATCCAGATTGCCGCGGATTTCGTGGCGGACCAGTTCCGCGCTCCTCCGGTTCAATTCATTGGCCTGGACGTTCCTTTCGGCAAACTCCTCAAAGACCTGGAGTGTTCCAAACAAAAGAACCGGAAATGTGGTGAAGATCACCGCGAAGACGAGAAGAAGCGACCGGCCTGAGAAGTTGGTCTTCATCACGCGCTTCTGGTGATGATGAACTCCGGAATGCTCAGCATCGCATCGCGGTAAACCGAGGATGGGAACTCCTGCAGAGTGCGAATGGCCTGTGACGCATACTCCTGCGCCAGGGTGCGGGTACGATCGATGCCATTGCACTTCGTCACGAGACCGAGAATCTCGCCCGGTTCGACCGACTGGAATCCTCTGTCGGAAAGAACCTGCCCCACTTTCGCGGATGCTTCCGTTCCGCCGTCCTGCACGGCGAAATACACCGGCAGCGTGAGTTTTCCTTCCTTCAAATCGTTGGCGACGGGCTTGCCCAGAACGTCCTGGGTGGACGTCAGGTCCAGAAGATCGTCGATGAGCTGAAATGCCATTCCCAGGCTTTTCCCCATGTTCGCGAGCCGCTCGGCCGATCCGTGGTTGAAGCCGAGCGCGAGGGCCGGCAGCTTCGTGCAACCGGCAAAGAGGTAGGCCGTCTTGCGTTCGACGATGTCGAGGAGTTCCTTTTTCGTGGTGTCCGCCTTGCCGAGCAGCGTCAGTTGCAGGAGTTCGCCCTCGACCATTTTCTGGGTGATCTCGATGAGCGTATTCAGGATGTCCAGGTTCTTTTCATCGAGCGCGACCGCAAACGACTTCATGTACAACCAGTCGCCCGCAAGGACCGTCATGGAGTTGCCCCAATGGGAGTTGGCGGATGGCCGGCCCCGCCGTGTATCGGCCGCATCGATCACGTCGTCGTGAACGAGCGTGGCGTTGTGGATGAATTCCACCACGGCGGCCAGACGGATTTGCGTGGGCGTTACCTGGCCCAGCATTTTGGCGGTAAGCAGCAACAGCGTGGGCCTGAGACGTTTGCCCCCGGCGGTCAGCAGATACGAGCCAATCTCTGAAATCGGACCGATATCCGAACGCGTGTATCCCTGGAGCTCTTCTTCGACGAGCGCCAGCTCCGGTGCGACCAGTTGGTATATTTCCTGCGGTGTCAAAAACCTCACCCCTTCGCGAGCCCGTTATTTTACCGTGTTTCCGGAAAGATACGCTCGAAATTGGTGGCCGTCAGATCCGCAATCCCCGCTTCGGAAACGCCGCGAATCGACGCCACAAACCTCGCCGTATCGGCAACGAAAGACGGTTCGTTCCTCCGGCCGCGATGCGGAACCGGCGCAAGGTACGGACAGTCCGTCTCCACCAGCAGGCGATCCGCCGGCACGATCCGTGCAATCCCGGCGAGGTCGTGCGACTTCGGAAAGGTCACGATTCCCGAAAAAGAGATCGAAAACCCCATCTCCAAAACGGCTTCGGCGAGCCTCATGCCGGAAGTGAAACAGTGAAGGACTCCGCGTCGAGGCGCCTCTTCCCGGAGGATGCGCTCGGTGTCGTCGTCCGCGTCGCGGGTATGAACAATCAAGGGCAGATCGAGTTCGACGGCAAGCCGGATCTGCCTTCGGAATACCTGGCGTTGGACGTCGCGGGGCGAGCGATCGTAATAGTAATCGAGACCGGCTTCGCCGATCGCGACGACCCGCGGATGCGCCGCCAGTTCTTCCATCAGGGCGTAGTGGCGCTCTTCCATTTTTGCAGCATCGTGCGGATGGACGCCGACGCTCGTGGAAATCCAGTCGTAGCGGGAAGAAATCGGTATCCCGCAACCCATGTCGTCCGGGCCGCGGCCATTGCCGATGGTGAGGATGCGCCGCACGCCGGCATCCCACGCGCGCTGGATGACCTCATCGCGGTCGTCCGCGAATCGCGGATCATCCAGGTGTGCGTGGGAATCGGCGAGCATGCCTACTTCAGGCGGGCGCCGTTCGCAACGTCCTCGAGGAAGCCGGCAAGAACGGGCGTACCCTCCGGAGGGATCGAAGCGGCGACAATCATGCCATTCGATTCGAGGCCTCTGAGCTTGCGAGGCTGAAGGTTGGCGACGATCACGACTTTTCGTCCGACGAGTTTTTCCGGCTCGTACGCTTTCGCAATACCGGCCAGGATCTGCCGTTTTTCAAAACCGAGGTCGACAATCAGACGCAGCAGCTTGTCCGCGCCTTTCACGCGTTCCGCTTCAACCACGGTCGCCACGCGCAGATCCACCTTCGCGAAATCGTCAATCGTAATCTGCGCCGCCAACGGCTGCGCTTCCTCGGGAACCGCCACAGGAACAGCGGCAGGCCCCGCTTTGGCGTCCGAAGCGGCGTCCATTCTTTTGTAGACCTCCTTCGAATCGAGCCGCGGAAACAGCGACGTGCCGCCCCGGACTTTCTTGCCCGCAAGGTCCTGGCTCCATCCCAGACTGTCGATCCTCACATCCGCAACCTTGCCGTCCAGTCCCAGTTGATTCCAGATGGTAGCCGCCGTCTGCGGAATGACCGGCTCGAGCAAAGCCGCGATGATGCGCAACGCCTCGGCCGCATGAAATAACACGCTGTCGAGCTTCGAAGCATCCGCGGGTTTCTCGGCGAGCACCCACGGCTCGTTTTCAACGATGTACTTGTTGACGCGCGAGATCAATTCCCACACATTCTCCAGACCGCGGGAGAAGTTGAACTCGTCGAAGTTCGACCGATAACTTTCGATGACTCTCGCCGCGGCGCTCCGAACGTCCTCATCGCCTTTCGCCTGGCCCGGCGAGGGAACCCGGCTTTCCCGGTACTTCGCAATCATGGCCATCGTCCGGCTCAACAGGTTGCCGAGGTCGTTGGCGAGATCGCTGTTGGAGCGCTGGATCATCGCATCGAAGCTGAAGTTGCAGTCCTGCCCGAACACCATCTCGCGCAGCACGTAATAGCGCAGCAACTCGGAACCGAACGTATCGACGAGAACATACGGATCCAGCACATTGCCGCGGGACTTCGACATCTTCTCGTCTTTGAACAGCCACCAGCCATGTCCGAAAACCGTTTTTGGGGGCTCGAGGCCGGCCGCGAGAAGAAACGCGGGCCAGTACACGGTATGGAAACGCAGAATGTCCTTACCGACCAGATGAACGTCCGCGGGCCAATACTTGTTGAACTTCTCGTCGTCGGAATTGAAGCTCACTCCGCTCATGTAGCCGATCAGCGCGTCGAACCAGACGTAGAAAACATGCGATGGATCGTCCGGCAGCGGAATGCCCCACTTCAGCGTCGCGCGGCTGATGGACAAATCGCGAAGCCCCCCGCGAACGAAGGTGGCGATTTCATTCTTCCGGCTTTCCGGGCGAATGAAGTGCGGGTTCTTTTCGTAAAGGTCGAGCAGTTTGTCCTGAAAGGCGGACAGTTTGAAGAAGTAGCTTTCCTCCTTGAACCACTCCGTCGTGCGTCCGCAATCCGGACACTTCGCGGGGGTGGCCGGATCGGTTTCCGGCGCGTATGCTTCGCACGAAACGCAATACCAGCCGGCGTATTCTCCCTTGTAGATGTAGCCTGCCGCCTTTGCGCGCTTATACAGTTCGCCGACGCTGGTGTGATGCCGCCGTTCGGTCGTCCGGACGAACTCGTCGAATTCGATTCCGATTTTCTTCCAGAGATCCAGGTACTGCGTGAACACACGATCGGCCAGCGACTTCGGATCCGTTCCCAGTGCCCTGGCCGAACGCTCGATCTTCTGGCCGTGTTCGTCCGTTCCGCAGAACAGCTTCACGTCGAAGCCCATCATTCTTTTGTAGCGGGCGATGGTGTCGGCCACCATCGTCGTGTACATCCCTCCGAGGTGCGGTGGCGCGTTGACGTAGTAGAGCGGCGTCGTGATGTAAAAGGTCTTCGGCATAGACGACTAGTATAGCCCGGCTCATTCGTAATGTACGATAGGCGCACCAAGGGAGGAGCCATGACAAGACGATTCGCTTTCGCCGGATCCGCAGGTTTTCTAATGCTCGTTGTGGGATTTTTCATCGCCTCTGCAGCCCCTCAGCGCGGAGCGCCGCCGACCCCGCCATGCGGTCCGGACCTGCCGGATCTCAAGAACGTGGCGAACGATTCCCGCTGCTTTGAGCTGCGGACCTACACGCTTCGGGAGGGCGCCTCGATCGACCTGCTGCACACCCGATTTCGGGAACGCACGAACGCACTTTTCAAAAAACACGGGATGGACGTGATCGGCTACTGGCAGCCCGTGGCAAAACGGGACACGCTGGTCTACCTTCTCGCTTTCAAAGACGGAAAAGCCAGAGACGCTGCGTGGGCCGCATTCGGGACCGACCCGGACTGGTTGAAGACGCGAACGGAGATGCAGGTCAACGTGCAGATCGAGAGCCTTTTCATGAGCGCCACGGATTACTCACCATTGAAGTGAGTTCCATTGCACCACCCCGGCGCTTCGCGCCACCCCTCCTCGTCGAGGAGGGGAAAAACGCCTATCCTCGATTTCGCCTTATTGGACGGCAGCGCCTCGTTGAGAGGGAAACCGGAGGCGAAGCGTTTTCCCCTCCTCGTCGAGGAGGGAAAAACGCCTATCCTCGATTTCGCCTTATTGGACGGCAGTGCCTCGTTGAGAGAGAAACCGGAGGCGAAGCGTTTTCCCCTCCTCGTCGAGGAGGGGTGGCGCGAAGCGCCGGGGTGGTGCTGTTCAAGAAATTGATCGGCGGCACCCCGCCTTGGCCAAGGCGGGGAAAAGTTTTTGTCCTGCCACTCCACGGTTTCATGTCAAAACCACGCCTTCCGGCAGATGCTAGAACTCGATCGTGAGGCCGGCCTTCACGAAACGCTGGCCCAGAATCCCCGAAGGACGTCTGAAGTTCGGACCGATATCCGAAACCATTCCGGTCACTGTTCCCTTGTTGAACACATTGAACAGATCGATGGAAGGGTTCAGGCGGTATCGATCCGACAGCGTCGCGCGATAACCGAACCGCAGGTTGAGCACATTGACCATCGGCAGGCGTTCCTGGCCGCGTGGGATCAGTGGAACCGTGACCGTGCTTTGCGCAAGATTGATCGTTCTTCCACTCGAATCCGCACCCGAGCGGAACAGCGCCTGCGGCTGGAATGGATAGCCGGTGTACTTCTGGAAATTCGCGCTCGTCGTGAAATGGTGCGGGAGGTTGTACGTACCGGACAGCTTGAAGAGATAGGTGCTGTCGTTTTCGAGAATGGCATTCTCTCTGAAGATGTTGCTGTTCGGACTGTTCAGGTCATCGGCCCTGCTGAACGCCGTCCCTTTCTTCCGCTGAGCGGTGAACCCGCCAAGCACCTGCCAGTTCTCGGCGAGATGTTTTGTGACCGACACTTCGAAGCCGTGATACGCGTTCCGGTCCAGCTGGGGGAAATTACTGAACAGGAAATCCGACTGCCCGACCCTGGAAGCGGCCAGGTTGTAAATCGTCAGCGGCTGATTCGTGTAGGGATTGTTGACCGTCAACGGCGTGTAATCCGCCGGAAGCGCAGCGCGGTTGACACGGCTGATGTTGTTTCGTGTGCTGCGATAGTAATAGCCGGCGGCGGCGCTCAGGTTTCCATAGACCTGCTGCTCGTAACCGATCGTCACTTGCCGCGAAAAGGGCCTGCCGATGTTGGAGTCGACGGACGTGAATCGACCGCCTTCCTGGAAGATCGGAGTGGTGCTCAGTCCCAGCGGATAGTTGTTTGGCCCGAGACCGGTGAAAGTCACGGTCGTGCTGCTCAGCGCGTTCGGGTTGAGTCTGCTCGCGAAATCCGATCCTTCGAGAAGCACGAACTCGCTGTAGGACGCACGCACCACGGAACGTCCCTGCCCGCTCACGTCGTAAGCGAAACCGAGGCGCGGCGAGAGGTTGTTCCAGTTCACGAAGTTTTTCGACCGCGGATACGATCGCGCCGGAGTCCAGCTTCCCGCCGGACTGCTTTGCGGCGGGAGATAGGTCAGGAACCGGTCGAAGCGGACGCCGCCATTGATGGTGAATCTCCGGATAACATAAGAATCCTGGAAGAACATGTTTGTTTCGTGGGTGCGCTCGACCGACTTCACCGGACTGTTGTAGAGCAGAACGTCGCGCGGCCGGCCGTTGTCGAGGCGCACGGTCATGTCGCCGTAGATATTCACCTGGTTGCCGTTGCTCGTTCGACCGTATTCGTAACCGCCGCGGAAGTTGTGCGCGCCGCCCAGCAGACCGCCCTTGAAATACGACACGTTCTGGCTGCCACGGGTGTGCCATGTGAAGTTCAGGGTGGCGCCGCCGGGACGCGCGTACTTGGACGTATTGAGTGTGGTGTCCTGCACGGCGATGGTGCCCGGCTTCACGTCCTTCTGGTAATCCTGCGGAAAGTGCAGCGTCATGTTCCCGAATCGCGTTTCCAGAACCATGTTGCTCAACGGCGTGTAGGTGTATTGCATCTGACCGACCCACGCATGCTCCAACTGAAGTCCGGTGGCCACATCGTCCACGAAGCCGGCGCCGGGCCGGTAATAACGGTTGATATCGTTGTAGAGCCAGTTGAACGTCAGCTTCTGCCGGTTGGTCAACGCAATGTCGGCGCGTGCCGTGACGTTGTTTTGCTGGTTGCTGTCCTGTATGGCGGAGCCGTTCTGGCGCTTCACGGCGGGAACGGCAAGGTTGATGTGATAGGAACGGTAGCTCGAATAGAACCACATCTTGTCGCGAATGACGGGCAGGCCCGCCTGCGCGTTGATATCGCGCATCATCGTGATGGTGGTACCGCTCTCCACCCGGGCTCCATTAAAAACGGGAAACTCCGGAGCGCTCGTCATGCCGTGAGTGGAGTAGTGCGTGGAGGCCTGGCCGTGAAACTGATTCGAGCCCTGGCGGGTAATCATGTTGATCTGGACGCCGCCGACTCCGATCTCGGCCTGCGCGGCGTCCGACACCACCTGGACTTCCTGAAACGAGTCGTTGTCGAAATAGAACGCCGTCGATCCACCCGTGCCTCCGGGCCAGTTCAGGTTCAGACCGTTGACGTTGTAGACGGTCTGGCCGCTCGCGCTTCCGTGCAGCTGACTCCCCGTCTGCTGAAAACTCTGCGTGCCGCCGACATCGAACCGGGCGGGCGCCAGCCCGGGCACCTGCGACAGCATGGACCAGGTGTCGCGGCCATGCGGAATCTCCTTCAACAACGCGCTATCGAAGGTGGTTGCCATCGTGGCGGATCGCACATCCACAACCGGCGCGGCTTCGGAAACGACGACCGTGTCGGAGATGGCGCCGACTTCCAGCGGCACGTTGATGGTCGCCGTGAAACCGGCGCGAACCTCCACGTTATCGCGCACCACGGTTTTGAAACCGGGGAAGCTGATCGTGACTTTGTAGGTGCCGGGAGGCAGCTTGTCGACAAAGTATGAGGCGTCTTCAGCCGTGATCACTTCTTTGGGCTCGAACAGCGTCGCGCCTTCGACCTTGACGGAGACACCGGGGATCAGCGCTTTGGAAGAGTCCGAGACCACGCCTGCGATCTTGCCGGTGATCTCGGCCTGACCCAGACAGATCGCGGTTCCAACCAGGAAAATCCCAACGACCAATATCAAACGGACGACTGAACGCATCATAGAGATACCTCCGGCACCGGTTCTTTTTGAGTTTTCGGGAGAAAGCTGACGGATTATGGGCGGGACTGCGGCCGGTACGCAAGTGGAAGGTTCATGGGAAACTCTCAATATCCGGCCAGTTTCAAGATTTCGTCAGCCCTGAAGCAGGCTCTCTTTACTTCGGAATGGGCGGAGAACATAATCCCGGCTCGGAGGTCATCCATGAATCCCAAAAGATGCCTGACTGGGCTCGTCCTTTGTCTGTGTGTTGCGATGCTGGCCGGCGCCGCCGAGGCCCCGCGGGGCAGCATCACGATCGACCGCATTTCGGAAATCAAGTATCCGTCGGCTCCCGCATGGTCACCGGATGGCAGGATGGTGGCGTTTCTCTGGGATGCGTGGGGCAAACAGGACCTGTTTGTCGCGACACCCGGACAGAAGGCTGTCGCGCTCACGGACTTCCCCGTCGACCCGGCGATTCTCACCTCCGACATCGGCGGCTTCACCTGGGTTTCGCCGACCGAGATTCTGTTCTCGAAGGACGGCGCCCTCTGGACGGTTTCTCCGTCGTCTCCCAGGCCCACCCGCTATCCCGGGCTTTCGGACGCCGCGAACTTCACCCTGTCACGAGACAAGAAACTGATGGCCTTCACACGCGGCGGCCAGATCTGGGTCGCATCGCTTGGGGCGAAAACGCAGCGTCCCGTCACCAGTCTTGCGCCCACCACCGCCGCCGGACCTGTCTTTTCGCCGGATGGCCAGTGGCTCGCCTTCACCGCGAATGGCGCAGGGGCGCCGCAGGATCCGGGTCTTCTGGCATTCAATGGCGATCGGATGCGAGTGGTCAGCAACGGGAACGGCGTCATCGCTTCCGGCGCAGTCGACCGGAAAATCGGCGTGGTTTCGGTCTATGGGGGCGACATCACATGGATACCGACCGCCGGCAATGCCGGTTCGATTCAGTTCACTTCGGAAGGTTCGCTCCTGTGGACCGAAGGCTCCGCCAGCGGCAAAACCCGGGAAATCAAGGCCGCCACGATCGGCAGCGCGCCTCGCACGTTATGGAAAGATCACGACGAGCGGTGGTTTTCGCCGACGGGCCGCGATTCGAAAGTCATCGTATCGCCGGATGGAAAGTCCGTGGCGTTCATCAGCGATCGAACGGGCTGGATTCACATTTATGTCATGCCGGTCAACGCAACGTCCGAATCGCAGGCGAAGCAGTTGACCTCCGGAAACTATCTGGCAGGGTTGGGCGACTGGTCGGCGGACAGCAAGCGGATCGTCTACCACCACAGCGCCACCGGAAATCAAATGGAACGTTTTCTCGACATCGTCGAGGTCGCAACCGGCAGGAGCGAACCGCTCGTCACCGCGCACGGCGTCAGCTACGACGCTTCATTTTCTCCCGATAGCTCGAATGTGGTGTTCCACCGGACGGACGTCGAAAACTCACTCGACATCTACACTGTCTCGACGCGAACCAAATCCGACTTCGTTCGTTTGAGCGATTCCATGCCGGCCGGCCTCAACAAGGCGGATCTCACGCCACCCGTCGCCGTGTCGTTTCCAAGCCGTCTCGACAAGAAGCCTGTGCCCGCGACGCTGATGGTGTCCGGGAACCTGGATCGTACGCGCAAACACCCGGCGCTGGTCTGGATTCATGGGTCCGGCTCGGATCAGAATTTCCTCGGCTGGCATCCGGGCAGTTACCGCATGTACTACTCGCTCTGCCAGTACTTCGCGCAGCAGGGATACGTCGTTCTGACGCCGGACTACCGCGGCAGCTCCGGCTACAGCCGCGACTGGTCGACCGGCGTTCACATGGGAATCGGGGTCAACGATACGGCGGACGTCGCGTCCGGCGCGGACTATCTGAAGACGCTCGGTTATGTCGACCCCGACCGCATCGGTGTTTTCGGATTGAGCTATGGCGGATTTCTGACGCTTCAGGCGATGACGGTCGATCCCACACTCTGGCGCGCGGGCATCGACGTCGCAGGAGTCGTGGACTGGGCGACCTACAGCGCGGGCTACACCACGCCGCGACTCGGCACTCCGGTCCAGAATCCGGATATCTACAACATCTCCGCACCCATCCAGCACATGGAGAAACTGGTGCGCCCGCTGCTGATCCTGCACGGCACCAATGACAGAAACGTCTCTTTCGCCGACTCGCTGAGACTCTTCGATGTGCTGATCAAACTGGGCAAACCTTTCGAATCGCAGATCTATCCCGGCGAAATCCATTTCTTCCGCCGCGCCATTGTCCTGAAGGACGCGTGGAAGAGAGCCGA
>JAHFTY010000195.1 GCA_023265365.1 Acidobacteriota bacterium | reverse complement strand
CTGAAGGAAGCCACCAACACGATGGTGGACCAGCTTCGATCCTTCGCGTCGGAAGTCACCCGAGTGGCCCGCGAGGTCGGAACCGAGGGCCGGCTGGGCGGCCAGGCCGTGGTGCCGGGTGTGGCCGGGACGTGGAAGGACCTGACGGACTCGGTCAACGCCATGGCCGGCAACCTCACGGCGCAGGTCCGGAATATCGCCGGTGTGACCACAGCCGTGGCCCGGGGCGACCTTTCGCGAAAGATCACGGTCGACGTGAAGGGCGAAATCCTCGAGCTGAAGAACACCATCAACACGATGGTGGACCAGCTCAACGCCTTCGCGTCGGAAGTGTTCCGCGTGGCCCGCGAAGTCGGCACCGAAGGAAAACTCGGCGGCCGTGCCGAAGTTCCGGATGTGGCGGGAACCTGGAAGGACCTGACGGACTCGGTCAACGCCATGGGCGCCAACCTTACCGCGCAGGTCCGAAACATCGCCGAAGTCACCACGGCAGTGGCGAAAGGCGATCTGTCGCGAAAGATCACGGTCGATGTGAAGGGCGAAATCCTCGAACTGAAAAACACCATCAACACGATGGTGGACCAGCTCAACTCGTTTGCGTCCGAGGTCAGCCGCGTGGCGCGCGAGGTCGGCACCGAAGGAAAACTCGGCGGCCAGGCCCAGGTGCCGGGCGTCGCCGGGACCTGGAAAGACCTGACGGACAACGTGAACTCGATGGCGTCGAACCTCACCGGCCAGGTGCGCAACATCGCCGACGTCGCGACCGCAATCGCGCAAGGCGACCTGTCGCGCAAGATCACGGTCGATGTGAAGGGAGAAATCCTCGAACTGAAGAACACCATCAACACGATGGTGGACCAGCTCAACTCGTTCGCATCCGAGGTCAGCCGCGTGGCGCGCGAAGTGGGAACGGAAGGCAAACTCGGCGGCCAGGCCATTGTGCCGGACGTCGCGGGCACGTGGAAGGACTTGACGGACAACGTGAACTCGATGGCGTCGAACCTTACCGGCCAGGTCCGCAACATCGCCGATGTGTCCACGGCCATCGCGAATGGCGACCTGTCGCGCAAGATCACCGTCGACGTGAAGGGCGAAATCCTCGAATTGAAGAACACCATCAACACCATGGTGGATCAGCTCAACGCCTTCGCCGGCGAAGTGACCCGCGTGGCGCGCGAGGTCGGAACGGAAGGCAAGCTGGGCGGCCAGGCCGTCGTGTCCGGAATTGCGGGCACGTGGAAGGACCTGACCGACAACGTGAACTGGATGGCGTCGAACCTCACCGGCCAGGTCCGCAACATCGCCGAGGTCGCGACGGCCGTCGCTCGAGGCGACCTGTCGCGCAAAATCACCGTGGACGTGAAGGGTGAAATCCTCGAGCTGAAGAACACCATCAACACGATGGTGGACCAGCTCAACGCCTTCGCGTCCGAGGTCAGCCGCGTGGCGCGCGAGGTCGGAACCGAAGGAAAACTGGGAGGCCAGGCCGCGGTGCCGGGTGTTGCGGGAACGTGGAAAGATCTGACGGATAACGTGAACTCCATGGCCGGCAACCTGACGGCGCAGGTCCGGAACATTGCCGAAGTCACGATCGCGGTGGCGAACGGAGACCTGTCGAAGAAGATCACGGTCGACGTCCGCGGTGAAATTCTCCAGTTGAAGGACACGATCAACACGATGGTGGAACAGCTCCGCTCCTTCGCGGCGGAGGTCACCCGCGTGGCGCGCGAGGTCGGCACCGAAGGAAAACTGGGCGGCCAGGCCGAGGTTCCCGGCGTTGCCGGCACGTGGAAGGACCTGACGGACAACGTGAACTCGATGGCGTCGAACCTCACCGGCCAGGTGCGCAATATCGCCGACGTGACGACGGCGGTCGCGAAGGGCGACTTGTCGCGCAAGATCACGGTCGACGTGAAAGGCGAAATTCTCGAACTGAAGAACACCATCAACACGATGGTGGACCAGCTCAACGCCTTCGCATCCGAGGTCAGCCGCGTGGCGCGCGAGGTCGGCACCGAAGGAAAGCTGGGAGGCCAGGCAGCGGTGCCGGGTGTTGCGGGAACGTGGAAGGATCTGACGGACAACGTGAATTCGATGGCGTCGAACCTCACCGGCCAGGTCCGCAACATCGCCGAAGTGACGATTGCCGTGGCCAACGGCGACCTGTCGCGCAAGATCACGGTGGACGTGCGCGGGGAGATCCTTCAGTTGAAGGAGGCCATCAACACGATGGTGGAACAGCTCCGGTCGTTCGCTTCCGAAGTGACCCGTGTGGCGCGCGAAGTGGGAACCGAGGGCCGGCTTGGCGTCCAGGCCGTGGTTCCGGGAGTCACCGGCGCCTGGAAAGATCTGACCGATTCGGTGAACGCGATGGGAACGAACCTCACCGACCAGGTGCGCAACATCGCCGAGGTGACGACGGCGGTGGCGCGCGGCGACCTGTCGCGCAAGATCACGGTCGACGTGAAAGGCGAGATTCTCGAGTTGAAGAACACCATCAACACGATGGTGGACCAGCTGCGATCGTTCGCCGCCGAAGTGACCCGCGTGGCGCGCGAAGTCGGAACGGAAGGCAAGCTGGGCGGCCAGGCGGAGGTATCGGACGTTGCGGGAACGTGGAAGGATCTGACGGACTCGGTGAACGTGATGGCGGCCAATCTCACCGACCAGGTGCGCGGTATTGTGAAGGTCGTGACCGCGGTCGCCAATGGAAACCTGCGGCAGAAGCTGACCGTGGAAGCGAAGGGCGAGGTGGCCGCGCTCGCCGAAACCATCAACAACATGACGGACACGCTCGCTACTTTCGCCGAACAGGTGACCAACGTTGCTCGTGAAGTCGGCGTCGAAGGCCGGCTCGGCGGCCAGGCCAATGTGCCCGGCGCCGCCGGCACGTGGAAGGACCTGACCGGCAACGTGAACCTGCTGGCCGCCAACCTCACCAACCAGGTTCGTGCCATCGCCGAAGTCGCCACAGCCGTCACCAAGGGAGACCTCACGCGCTCCATTCAGGTCGAAGCGCGCGGCGAGGTGGCGGAACTGAAAGACAACATCAACACGATGATCAACAACCTGCGCGGCACCACCGAGCGCAACCAGGAACAGGACTGGCTCAAAACCAACCTGGCGAAGTTCACGCGCATGCTGCAGGGCCAGCGCGACCTGGTGACCGTCGGCCAGATGCTGCTTTCGGAGCTGGCGCCGCTCGTCAACGCACAACAGGGGACGGTCTACCAGATGCAGCAGTCCGAAACGCAGGACATCATCAGCGTCCGCGCGCTTCTGCTCCTGGCCAGTTACGCGCAGCGGCCGGATCAGCCGAAACGGATCGAAGTGGGGCAGGGGCTGGTCGGGCAATGCGCCCGCGAGAAACAGCGGATCCTGCTCACGAAAGTTCCGGAAAACTACACGGTCATCCACTCGAGTCTCGGGTCGGCGCCGCCCGCCAACATTGTCGTGTTGCCGGTTCTTTTCGAAGGTGAAACCAAGGCCGTCATCGAACTGGCGACGCTGGAATCGCTGACCCCGACGCAGCTTACCTTCCTGGATCAGTTGACCCTCTCGATCGGCGTCGTCCTCAACACCATCGAAGCGACGATGCGCACCGAGGGATTGCTTCAGCAGTCGCAGCAGTTGACGATCGAACTTCAGACAAGGCAGACGGAGCTGCAGCAGACGAACGAAGAACTCGCGTCGAAGGCAAAACAGCTCGCCGAACAAAACGTCGAAGTCGAACGGAAAAACAAGGAAGTCGAACAGGCCCGTCGCGCACTGGAGGAGAAGGCGACCGAACTTGCGCTCACGTCGAAGTACAAGTCCGAATTCCTGGCCAACATGTCGCATGAGCTGCGGACCCCGCTCAATTCGATCCTGATTCTGGGCCAGCAACTGGTGGAGAACTCCGCCGGCAATCTCACGTCGAAGCAGGTCGAGTTTGCGCGGAACATCCACTCGGCAGGAACGGACCTGTTGACCCTGATCAACGACATCCTGGATTTGTCCAAGATCGAGTCCGGAACGGTTACGGTCGAGCCGGAGGACATCACATTCACCTCGTTGCGCGACAGCGTCCAGCGCTCGTTCCACCACGTGGCGGAATCGAAGAACCTGGCCTTCCGCGTCGACATCGACGCGACGCTTTCGCCGACTTTCACGACGGATCCGAAACGCCTGCAGCAGATCCTGAAGAACCTTTTGTCGAACGCATTCAAGTTCACGGCGCAGGGTCACGTCGCAATGACGGTGCGCCAGGTGACGGAAGGATGGTCCATGGAGCATCCGGTTCTCCGGTTTGTACAGAACGCGGTCGCCATCGCGGTCACGGACACCGGAATCGGCATTGCGCCGGAGAAACAAAAACTGATCTTCGAGGCTTTCCAGCAGGCCGACGCCGGAACCAGCCGCAAGTATGGCGGAACCGGACTGGGGCTGGCGATCAGCCGCGAACTGGCGACCCTGCTCGGCGGAGAAATCAAGCTTTCGAGTTCGCCCGGCCAGGGCAGCAGTTTCACGTTGTATCTGCCGCTCGCCTACACCGGTTCCGCCCGCGCTCTGCCGGCGTCTCCGTCGGCGTTGCCGCCTTCGGTGCAGGTGCTCCCGGTCCTGAGCATCGCGAAAACCGACGAGATCGTTCCGGACGACCGGGACAACATCGAAGAGAACGACAACGTGCTCCTCATTGTGGACGACGATCCCCACTACGCCCGAATCCTGCTGGGACTCGCCCGCGACAAGGGGTTCAAAGGAATCGTCGCCAATCGCGGCCAAGCCGCGCTGACTCTTGCGCGGCAGTACCGGCCGACGGCGATTACGCTGGATGTCTTCCTGCCGGACATGCTGGGATGGACCGTGCTGAACAACCTCAAGCTGGATCCGGAGACGCGGCACATTCCGGTACAGATGCTGTCGGTCGAGGAAGAACGGCAACACGGCCTGTCGCACGGCGCGTTTTCGTATCTCGTCAAACCGGCGACCACGGAAGATCTGGAAGTGGCCATTGACCGGATCAAGTCGTATGTCACGCCACATGCGAAGCGGCTGCTCATTGTGGAGGACAACGAAATCGAGAGAAAAAGCATTACCGAATTGCTGAGCTACGACGATATTGAGATTGTGGCGGTGGCGACCGGTCAGGAGGCGCTGGAGTGGCTCGCCGGGGAATCCTTCGACTGTTGCGTGGTCGATCTGCGTCTTCCGGACATGTCGGGATTCGAACTTCTGGAGACGATGCAAAAAGACCCGGCGCTCCGCGATCTTCCGATTGTCGTGTTCACCGGCAAGGCGCTCAGCAGCGAGGAGGAGGCGCGTCTCAAGCTGGTGGCCAAGAGCGTGGTGCTCAAGGACGTCCAGTCGCCGGAGCGGCTCTTCGACGAGACGGCCCTGTTCCTGCATCGCGTCGTCACCGATTTGCCGGAGTCGAAGCGGAAGATGATCGAGAGCCTGCATGGATCCAGCGACGTGTTGCGGCATCGGAAGGTGCTTGTGGTCGACGATGACGTCCGCAACATCTTTGCGTTGACGACGGTCCTGGAGAACAACGATATGGAAGTTGTCAGCGCCACCAACGGCAGGCAGGCGATCGAGATCATCGAACAGACGCCCGACCTCAGCGTGGTGCTGATGGACATCATGATGCCTGAAATGGACGGTTACGAAACCGTGAAGGAAATCCGCAACAATCCGAAGTTCAGGACACTTCCCATCCTCGCCCTTACGGCGAAAGCCATGAAGGGCGACCGCGAAAAATGTCTCCAGGCGGGAGCGTCGGACTACATCGCAAAGCCGGTCAATACCGACCAGCTGCTGTCCCTGCTTCGCGTCTGGCTGTACCGGTAGAAATCCCGGCCAGACCGGTCATTTCCCTTTTTGAAAAACAGGAAATGACCGGTCCGGTTGGAATTTCAGTAGAATTCTGAACCGGAGGTGGTATCGAACGTGGGATTGTCACAGAAAACCTGCATACCGTGCCGGGGCGGAGTGCCGCCGTTGACCGCAGACGAAATCAAACCGCTCGCCGCACAGGTGAGCGGCTGGTCGGTGGTGAACCATCACCATATCGAAAAAGAATTCAAGTTCCCGGACTTCAAGGACGCGCTCGACTTCACCAACAAGGTGGGCGCGATTGCCGAAGAGCAGGGGCATCATCCGGATATTTATCTCGCCTGGGGCAAAGTCGGTGTGAAGATCTGGACCCACAAGATCGACGGTCTCACCGAAAGCGACTTCATCCTCGCCGCCAGGATCGATGAGGCGTGAATCGTGACACCTGCCAGGCCCTGAGACGAATCGATTGGCATTCCGTCAAAACCGCTCGCAGGTTAACGGCCGATTTGTGACTCTCTGTCACGACAAGATGCGTGTTGCAATCCGGCGCTATTTTTAAGACGATGAAAACGTTGAACGGAAATTGTGGCAGCAGACTTGCCACTGGCAGTCGGGTATGAGCAGAGCATTGGCGCTGAATCTAATCATCATCGGTTCCTTGATGGCAGCCATTGGCGGTGAATGTTGCGCGCCATTGATGGTGGAGCCGATGTCGGGCCACTGCTCGCACTGCTATGAATCGGCCGGTCCCATCATCAGCGTCATGCCGTCGCGCATTTCGTCGAAGCCCGTCGTCGTTCCGGAGTTCCTGGCGGTGGCCGGAGCGCCTGTTCCGGTCCTTGAGCCGGGGGACCTCGACCGTTTCCGCCTGAATAGCGGACCATCGGTACCTCTCCTCCAGAATCCCGCATTGCGGATTTAGTTTCCAGCCTCTCGATCGTCGTTTCTCAAAACCTTTCAATTGAGGTTGGAGTTTCTATGCGCAAATTGGGAAGTGTGATTTCCATTATTTCGCTCGCGGTCGCCATCGTTGCTCTTGGCTACGTTTATTGGCCATCCCGGGCGGAGTCCGATTCCGCCGAAACCGGTTCCGGTCAGCATGCCGGGCACGAGGCGGCCCAAGCCGAACGGCCGATCGCGTACTGGTACGATTCCATGAACCCCTCCTTCAAGTCCGACAAGCCGGGTCTGGCGCCGGACGGCATGCAGCTCGTGCCGAAGTACCAGGACGAGCTGGACAAGATGCAGGGTTCGACGCCCGGGATGGTCATGCTGACCGCCGATCAGCAGCAGTTGATCGGCGTGCGAACGGCGCCGGTCCAGGTGGCCGGCCTGTCGAGGACGGTGAGAACCGTGGGCCGCATCGAACCGGACGAGACGCGCATCGCCCACATCCATACGAAATTTCAGGGCTGGATCGACAAGGTGTACGTCGACTTTGTGGGCAAGCTCGTGCACAAAGGCGATCCGCTCTTCACGGTTTACAGCCCGGAACTCGTCGCCACACAGCAGGAGTATCTGATTGCGCTGAAGAGTCGCGAGACCCTGTCCAAAGGCATCTACCGCGAGATTGGAGGCGACCCCGACGCACTCGTGAAATCGGCGCTCCAGCGGTTGCGGTTGTGGGACGTCACCGAGGACCAACTGGCGAGACTTGAACAATCCGGCGAGGTCACCCGGACGATGCAGATGGTTTCGCCGATCGACGGGTATGTGCAGATGCGTGAAGCGTATGAGAACGCGTCGACGATGCCGGACAAGGAACTCTACACGATTGTCGACCTTCGCCAGGTGTGGGTGAACGTCGACATTTACGAGTACGAAGCCGCCCTGATCGGGATTGGCCAGAAAGCGGCAATGTCGTTGTCCTATAACCCCGGCAAGACTTACGAAGGCACCGTCAGCTACATCTATCCGTCCGTTGATCCGAACACGCGGACCTTGAAGGTTCGGCTGGAGTTTTCCAATCCCAACATGAAACTCAAGCCGAACATGTTTGCGGACATCCAGTTGACCGCCGGGTCCGGGCGCGCGTTGCAGGTTCCGGCGGAAGCGGTGCTCGATTCGGGAACGCGCAAGATTGTCTTCATCGCGAAAGAGGGCGGCCACTTCGAGCCCCGGGAGATTCAGGTCAGCCAGAAGATCGATGGACAGTACGTTGTGACTTCCGGCCTTCAGGCCAACGAAATGATCGTGACGTCCGGAAACTTCCTGATCGACTCGGAAAGCCGTCTTGTCTCCGCAGGCGCCCCGGCGCATCAACACGGGCCGAAGAAGTGAGGCGATGTCATGATCAATCGCATCATCGAATTCAGCGTCAGGAATAAGTTTTTCGTCTACCTGTTGACGTTATTTGCGATCGCGTGGGGTGTCTGGGCCGCCTATCAGACGCCGCTGGACGCCATTCCCGACCTGTCGGACCCTCAGGTCATCATCTACACGCAGTGGGGCGATCGCAGCCCGACTCTGGTTGAAGACCAGATCACCTATCCCATCGTCTCGAGCCTGCTCTCGGCGCCACGCGTAAAGGTCGTCCGGGGGTTCTCGTACTTCGGTTTCTCGCTCGTTTATGTCGTCTTCGATGAGGGCACCGACATTTACTGGGCGCGCAGCCGCGTTGTGGAATACATGCAGGGCGTTTCGGACCGTCTTCCCGACGGTGTCCGGCCCACTCTGGGCCCGGACGCCACCGGCGTTGGCTGGGCCTTCGAATACGCGCTGGTCGACCGGACCGGAGAGAACGATCTTTCTCAACTCCGCACCTTGCAGGATTGGTACGTGCGCTACTGGCTGGCGAGCGTGCCCGGCGTATCCGAGGTGGCCAGCGTCGGCGGGGTTGTGAAGCAGTATCAGGTCACGGTGAACCCGAAAGATCTTCTGG
>JAHFTY010000340.1 GCA_023265365.1 Acidobacteriota bacterium | reverse complement strand
ATCAGTTCATCACCGATATCCGAAGTCATGCCGCGACGGCATGCCCGTTGTTCCGCTATCTCGTCCTTCAAACGGAGACGCACGCTTTTTGTCTGGCGCTCGCGTGCGCGGCCCTGATCGGTTTCTATCCTTTCTGCGTGCTGCTGCTTTCGTTGATGAGACATCAGTTCCATTGGGAGGGTGGTTACCAGGTGCTGATCCAAACCCTTCGCGTGTTTTACCCAACGTCGCAGGCATGGCTGATCCGAAATCTGGAAGTGACCGTCGGACTCTCGGGCCGATTGGAGTGGGGGTCGGTATTCTGGGTTTTTCTCGGGGCGGCCGGCGTCTTCATTCCGTTGGAAGCGGGTCTGAATCGTCTCTGGAAAGTGCAGGAGGATCGGCCGTACTGGCAGAATCAACTCGTCGGCGTCAGCCTGACTTTGGTCTGCTGCGTCCTGGCCATCGGATTTGTGGCGATCAATGCCAGCGCGCAGGCGATCGTGGGTTGGCCGGTCAATCTGCTGGCCCAGTACATCTCCAGCACCTTTGAAACAGTAAAGACAGTGGCGGATCGGGTGGTTCTCCACCTGACTGCCGTGTGTTTTTTCTCGGCGGTGGTTTTTCTGTTCTACAAGTATCTGCCGAACCGGAAAATCGACACGCTGCAGGTTCTTCCTTCGGCGATTCTTGTGGGCATCGTGTCCGAACTCGTCAAGGACATCTATGTGGTTGCGCTTCCCTGGATGGATATCGGCAGCGACAGAGGCAGCCAGGGTCCGTTTTTCGTATCGGTCAGCTTTGTCATCCTGGCGTACTTCGAAACCTTCGTCGTGCTTGGAGGCGCATTTCTCGCGACGCAGACCGAGACCTACCCCTGGCTGGGTTATTTTCGCAGGATGGGGAAAACCGAAGAGCCCGCGGAGCGCTGACGCGCCGCCCTACTTGTTGATGTCGGAATAGCTCGGAAATCCCGGGACCGATTTCGCGCGCATCACGGCGCGGAGGATGGCTTCGGAGACCGCTTCTGCAGCGAGGGCGCCGATCGCGCTGACGTTTCCGCGAAGCGTCGAGGTTCCGGTGGCGAGCGCGAACAGGGTGTCGCCGTCGCCCATCGTGTGGGCGGGGTTGATGGCGCGAGCGATTCCGTCGTGGGCCATCGCGGCGATTTTCTTCATCTGCGCCTTGGTAAGTCCGGCCGCATTCGTGGCGACGACGCCGATGGTGGTGGCTTCGCCGATTCGATCCGTGGTGCCCTGGCCCGAGCGATACATTTGGATGATGTCGATGAAGTCCTTGCCGTCGCTCGTTCGCGCGCCGGCAACGATCCTGCCGGATTTGGGATCGATCACATTACCGACACAGTTCACCGCAACGAGCGCGCCGACAACGAGTCCATCGGGCAGCCTGATGCTCGATGTGCCGATCCCGCCCTTCATCGGGCTTGCGCCGTTCACCTTTCCGATCGTGGCGCCGGCGCCTGCGCCGACGCTGCCTTCTTCGATCTTGCCGGTCTTCGCGGCTTCGCACGCTTTGTATCCGGAATCCGCGGTGGGCCGGATCTTCGCGCCGCCGACGTTGAGGTCGTAGAGAATCGCAGCCGGGACGATCGGCACCTTTGCGGCACGCGTGTCAAAACCGATGTTGTGTTGTTCGAGGAATCGCATCACGCCCGACGCCGTGTCGAGTCCGAACGCGCTTCCACCCGAAAGCACGAACGCGTGTGCCTTTTCGACCAGATTGGAAGGATCGAGCAGATCCGTTTCACGCGTGCCGGGCGCCGAGCCCCGCACGTCGACGCCGGCGACGGCGCCGCGTTCGCAGACAACGACGGTACAGCCGGTCGGACGCCGTGTGTCGGTGAAGTGACCCACCTTAAGCCCATCGACATCCGTAATGTAGCCATCCGCCATCGACGATTGCCGGCCCGGACTCATCGAACTTCCCACCGCACCTGCCATCAGGCTCTTCCCAAATGTCCTGCGATTCATTTTTGTTCAGCCATCGAAAAAATCGGGATGTAAGGAATGCATCCGGCCCTTCTATTTTCTGTAAACGTTATGGCAGGCCGTGCAGTCGTCCTTCTGGACCCACTGGATCAGGTTCATCCCCATCGCGATGTCTTCGCGCCGCAGAGCCGATTGCGCGGTCTCCATTTTGGTCCGCGCATCCTTCGACCATTCGATCGCGTCTTTCTTGTTCTGCTTCGTGAAGTGCGTTTCCACCTTCGTGAAGGCGGCAACGAGCGCGTCAATAGCGGCGCGGGCGGCTTTCATATCCATGCTTTCGTAGGCCTTGTCGTAGGCCTGGACGTTTGCCTGAATATCCTTCATCCAGCCTTGAAACTCTTCGCCCTGCGAAACCTTCTGACCGTATACAACGACCGTCATCAGGATCGCCGCGAGAGTGATGGGTAAAAGCTTCTTCATGTAGAATTCCTCAGTGAAAGCATCCGTCCTCGAAAACGTTCCGCTGGCCCCGTTCACAACGTTGGGTATTGGTGGTCCGGCCCGTTATTTTATCCACGCCGGCACTGAAAAGACAGTCTTAGAAGGCGTTCATTTCGCGCTCGAGCAGGGAGTACCGCTGCTCGTTCTCGGTGGCGGAAGCAATCTCGTTGTTGCCGACGCCGGATTTCCGGGCGTGGTTCTTCGCGTGGAGATCAAAGGCCGGCATTGGTCGGGCGAGCGGCTGACCGCCGGCGCCGGAGAAGATTGGGATGGCGTGGCGGCCGGCGTGGTGGCGCGAAACCTGTCCGGCGTGGAGTGCCTGAGCGGGATTCCCGGGTCGGTGGGAGGCACTCCCGTACAGAACGTCGGCGCATATGGGCAGGAGGTGTCCGGAACGCTCGCCGCGGTGCGCGCCTATGATCGCCAAACGAATCGGATCGTCGACCTTTCGCGCGAGGATTGCGCCTTCAGTTATCGCAAAAGCATCTTCAATACGACAGCGCGCGATCGATACATCGTGCTCGATGTGACGTACGCCT